>JBGQEX010000003.1:0-88421 GCA_041496605.1 Piscinibacter sp. | reverse complement strand
CGACGGTGGTCGCGCGAAGCTCGAACGCGAATGGCTCAGGCTCGTGGTGCTCGGGCACGATGCTTCGCCGCGTGCACAGCAACTCGCCCAGATGCTCGGCAACGACCGGACCGCCGCACTGCAGCTTGTGCGCGCGAGCGACGCCGGCACAAACGCCGCCGAGGCAAACCACGGCACAAATCCGTCACAGGAATGAAAGAAGGCTAGCGGGCGCTAACCGGCTAGCCTTCTTGATATTGGTGGGCCCTGAGTGACTCGAACACTCGACCAACGGATTAAGAGTCCGCTGCTCTACCAACTGAGCTAAGAGCCCGAAATTTCTTCGCTGCGTCGTTTGGTGGGTCGTGCGTGACTCGAACACGCGACCAACGGATTAAAAGTCCGCTGCTCTACCGACTGAGCTAACGACCCAGCAAGCCAAAAATTATAGCGTGGTTTCGGCAACGGTCTGAACCGCCGTGTCACGCTGCAACAGTGCCTCGACGACGACGCTGGCCGCCACCATGCCGAAGGTTGCCGTGACCGCCACCGTCGACCCATAGCCATGGCAGTTCAGGCTGCCGTCGACATCACAGGCATCGGCCGGCGCGTGCACCGATTCGCGCGAGAACACACAGCGAATGCCGAGGGCGCCGCCACGCGCGCCGGCGTGATGTTTGCGCAAACGCTGGCGCAGTGACGCGAGCAAGGGATCGTGCGTCACGGTGGCGAGGTCAGCCACTTCAACGGCTTGCGGGCTGTGCTTGCCACCGGCGGCGCCGACACTCACGAACGGCATATCCGTCGCGATGGCCCAGGCCGACAACGCCGCCTTCGCGCGCACCTGGTCGCAGGCGTCGATGACCGCGTCCACCGGCTGCGGCAGCAGCGCAGGCCAGTTCGTGTCGGTCACGAATTCCTCGACCACATGGACGACACAAGCGGGGTGAATGTCGAGCACGCGGTCGCGCAGCGCCACGGCCTTGGCCTGGCCGAGAGTCGCACCCATGGCCTGCACCTGGCGGTTGATGTTGGATTCGGCGATGTGGTCGAGGTCGATCAACACGAGCGCGGCTACGCCGCTGCGCGCGAGCGCCTCCACCGCCCATGAACCGACGCCGCCGAGACCCACCACGGCGACACGGGCGGAACGCAGCCGCGCATAGCCGACGTCGCCATAGAGGCGACGCAAGCCGCCAAAGCGGCGTTCGAGATCGGCATCGAGCATGCCGGGATTTTACGGACCGGTTACTTCAGCGACGCGAGCCGCTCGCGGCCGGCTTGCGCGGCCTCGGACTTCGGATAGGCCTTGACCAGTTCACCCAAGGTCTTGCGCGCGCCCTTCGTGTCCTTCAACTCGATCTGGCAGTTGGCCACCGACAGCATCGCCTCGGGTGAGCGCGGGTTGTCGGGTGCGTTGCTCAGCAGTGAACGGAACGACGCAATGGCTTCCTTGTAGTCGCGCTTGCCGTAGTACGCATTGCCGAGCCAGAACTGCACCGATTCGTTGTAGCCGCTGGCCGGGTAACGCCTTTGAAATGCGCTCAAGGCAGAGGCCGCGGCAGAGAAGTCACCCTTGCGCAGTACGCTCATCGCCTCTTCGTAGAGACGCTTCTCGTCCGGGTCGGCCGCGAACTCCTTGCCGTCGACCGAGACCTTCTGCGGCTCGAGCTTGCGCATTCGGTCGTCGACACCCTGCTGCAAGTCCTTCACCTGGCGCTGCAGCTCGGCCACGTCGCGCCCGAGTTGTTCGCCCTGCCCGCGCAGCTTCGCGTTGTCGGCACGCAGCAGTTCGAGCTGGTTGTTCAGGTCGAGCAGGCTGCGCTTGAGCTGGCTGATCTGATCGAGCATCTGCGTGTTCAGCTCGGCTTGGCGCACGCGCTGTTGCTCGTTGCTCTGTTCGAGCTTCTGCCGCAGGTCGAGGATGGCGCGGCGCGCCTCGTCGTCATCGAACAGGCCGGCGTGCGCAGCAGGAGCGAACAGCGCGAACGCGAGCGCCGCGGTGCCCAAACAACGGGACAGGGGTCTCATCGTGCAGGCCTTCAGTGGTAGACCAGTTCGGCGCGGCGATTCTTCGCCCACGCGGCTTCGTCACTGCCTTGCGCCGCCGGCCGCTCCTTGCCGAAGCTCACCGCTTCGAGCTGGCTGTCACTCGCGCCGAACAAGGCCAGCGACTTCACGACCGACTCGGCGCGCTTCTGGCCGAGCGCCAGGTTGTATTCACGCCCACCTCGCTCGTCGGTATGACCTTCGATCGACAGGTGCTTCTTGCGATCGGCCGCCAGCGCCTTCGCGTGCGCCTCCACGGTGGATCGGAACTCGTCCTTGACGACATAGCTGTCGAAGTCGAAATAGATCACGTTCGCGAGGCTGCTGGCAACGCTGCCGCTGCTCTTCGTCAGGTCCACGCTCGCCACCTGCGACTGCGAGGTGCCGCTGGCACTGCCGCCGCCACCCGGCCCCACTTTGGTCGGCGTGCGGCTCTCGACCGGCGCCGGCTTGTTGTCATCGAGACTGACACCCGAGGCGCAACCGGCGAGCCACAGGCTCGCCGCCAACACACACAGACCACCCATCCACCGGCCGGACCGTTCGACACGCATCGCCTTCATTGCGGTATTTCCTTCATCAAGTTGCGAGCCAGACTGCGCTCGTGTTCAGGGTCATGCGACCCAAGTTGCCAAATTGCGGCTCAGCGGCCATACGGTCCCCACACCGGTTCGCGCACATCGGCTGTCGTCGACACCAGGCGCGCTTTGATCTTGCCATCGAGCGTGGTGGTCATCAAGACATCGCGACCCTGCGCGCGCGCGGCATAGATGATCAGCCGGCCGTTGGGCGCGAAGCTCGGGCTCTCGTCGTCGGCAGTGTCGGTGAGTGCCAGTGCCGCGCCGCTTGCCAGGTCCAGCGTGTAGAGGCGGAATGCATTGCCCTCGCGCGAGACATAGGCCAGCGTGCGGCCGTCGGGGCTGATCGCCGGGCTGATGTTGTAGTTGCCGTTGAACGTGACCCGCTCGGCATTGCCGCCAGCCACGGCTGTGCGGTAGACCTGCGGGCTGCCGCCGCGGTCGCTGACGAAATAGATGGTGCGGCCGTCGGGCGAGAACGTCGGCTCGGTGTCGATGGCGGCGCTGTTGGTGAGGCGCCGCACGTTGTCGCCGTTGCGGCCCATCAGATACAGCTGCGAGCCGCCCTGGCGCGACAGCGTCACCGCCAGCGTCTGCCCATCGGGCGACCAGGCCGGCGCGCTGTTCGAACCGCGATAGTTCGCGATCGCGCGGCGCTTGCCGCTCGCCACGTCCTGCGTGTAGATCACCGCCTTCTGGCTCTCGAACGACACGTAGGCGAGTTCGCGGCCGTCGGGCGACCAGGCCGGCGAAATGATCGGCTCGGGGCTGTTCAGCGCCACCTGTCCGCCTTCGCCGTCGGCATCGGCGACGCGCAGAGTGAAGCGTCCGCCGCCCTTGGTGACGTAGGCGATGCGGGTCGAAAACACGCCCTTCTCGCCGGTGAGCTTCTCGTACACGTAGTCGGCGACGCGGTGCGCCGCCACGCGCATGTCGGCCGCGTCGACCGGATTGCTCAGGCCGCCGATCTCGCTGCCCTTGACGACGTCCCAGAGCTTGAAGCGCACGTCGAGGCGCCCGTCGGCCAACCGCGAAACCGAACCGGCGACCAGCGCATCGGCGGCGCGCGCCCGCCAGTCGCTCATCGTCGGATGGCTGGTTTCGTCGAGCGCACCGGGCGCGTCGATGTTGCGGAACACGCCGCTGCGTTCCAGGTCGGCCCGCACGATGCCCGAGACTGATTGGTTCGTGCGTTCCTCGTCGCGGAACTTCACGACGGCGATCGGCACCTGGGTGGCGCCGACGCCCGAGATCTCGACGCGGAATTGGGCCCAGGCCGGCGCAGACAACAAGAGGCCCGAGGCGGCGGAGAACTGTCTTCGATTGAGCATGAGCATTCAAGACCCCGAATTGACCGCTTGGTTCACTGCTGCGGCATTTGCCAGCAGACCCATCTTCAGATAGCGGTAGTAAGTGCCCTCGGCCACATAGACGGCCAGCACGAAACCGAGCCTCCCGTCGAGAAAGCCGCGGTGCAGAAAATAGCAGCGCACGAACGCCCACGCCGCATGGGACAGCGCCGACGCCAACCCGCCCGCCTTGCCGGCACGCACCTTGTCGAGTGCGCGGCCCGAGGTGTACCTGTTCATCTTGTCGATGGCGTCGTCGAGCGTCGGCATGGTGTCGTGCAGCAACTCGCCCGACAGCCGCGCGGTCGGGCCGTCGACAATGAGCCGCTCGTGAACCATGTCGTTCGAGAACCGGCCTGCCTCGCGGCGGAACAAGCGCAGCACGCGGTCGGGGTACCAGTCGCCATGGCGCATCCACTGCCCGCAGAAGCTCGACAGCCGCGACAGCTCGTAGCCTACAGGCTGTGCGCCGCCTTGCTGCGTGGAAGCGTGAGCTTGTTGTCCAGATGTGTCGGCCGCCACGGCACGGCGGATGCTTTGCGCCAATTCGTCGCTGACGCGCTCGTCGGCGTCGATGCTCAGCACCCAGCGCCCTCGGGCCTGTGCCAGCGCGCGGTTCTTCTGCGCGCCGAAACCGGGCCAGTCGTCGGTGGCCACGACGCGCGCACCGAATTGCTGCGCGATCTCGCGCGTGCCGTCGGTGCTGCCCGAATCGACGACGACCCACTCGTCGGCAAACGCCACCGAGCCCAGGCAGCCGGCAATGTTGTGCGCTTCGTTGCGCGTGATGACGATGACCGACAACGTGACAGAGGACATGGAGGAATGGGCGCGAGGCAGGCGATTGTAGGCAGCCCGCGATAATGCCGGTCCATGACGTCTCCCGTGTTGTCGCTGAAGCTGCGCCTTGCGCGCATCGCCCCGTTCTTTCTCGACAGCCGGCGCGGGTTTGTGCTGGCCGTGGCCGGCGCCGCGATCGGTGCCGCCACCGAACCGATGATCCCCGCGATGATGAAGCCGCTGCTGGACTCCGGCTTCAAGGGCGGCCAGCTTCCGTTGTGGATCGTGCCGCTGGCGATCATCGGCCTGTTCGCGGTGCGCGGGTTCGCCGGCTTCATCGCGCAGTACGGCCTGGCCTGGGCCGCCAACCGCGGCATGGTGGCCATGCGCGAGGCCATGTTCCGGCGCATGCTCGACGCGCAAGCGGCGCTGTTCACGCGCCACTCCGCGAGCAGCCTGGTCAACACGCTGACCTACGAGGTGCAGAACGGCGCCAACCAGCTCGTGTATTCACTGCAGTCGCTGGTCAAGGACTCGTTGACGCTGGTCGCGCTGCTGGCGTATCTGCTGTGGCTGAACTGGCAGCTCACCTTGTTCGTCGGGGTGTTGTTCCCGGCGCTGGCGCTGTCGATGCGCGTGCTCAGCAAGCGGCTGCACCGTCTCACCGTCGCGAGCCAGAAAGCCACCGACGAACTCGCCTACGTGGTCGAAGAAAACGTGCTCGCCTGGCGCATCGTGCGCCTGCATGCGGCCGAGGCGTCGCAGGCCACGCGCTTCGCGCGGGTCAGCGACAGCCTGCGCCGGCTGTCGCTGAAGTCGGTGGTGGCCGCCGCCACCATGACCCCCGTCACGCAGGTGCTCGCCGCGTGCGCGCTGTCGGCGGTGATCGTGGCCGCGTTGTGGCAAAGCGGCCAGGGCGGCGGCTCGGTCGGCAGCTTCGTCGCGTTCGTCACCTCGATGCTGCTGCTGGTGGCGCCGATCAAGCACCTGTCCGAAGTGGCCGGGCCGATCACGCGCGGCCTGGCGGCGCTCGACAAGGGCGTGCAGCTCATCGACCAATCGCCCGCCGAGCGCGGTGGCAGCTTCGACCCCGGCCGCTCCGACGGGCACATCGAATTGCGCAACGTCTCGCTGCGCTATCGCGACGACCAGGCGCCGGCGCTCGACGACCTGAACCTGGAACTGCACGCCGGCGACACCGTGGCGCTGGTGGGCCCGTCGGGTGCGGGCAAGTCGACGCTGGTCAACCTGCTGCCCCGCTTCATCGAGCCGACAGCGGGCACGCTGCTGCTCGATGGGCACCCCGTTGCCGAATGGAACGTCGAGGCGCTGCGCAGGCAGTTCGCGCTCGTCAGCCAGGACGTGATCCTGTTCAACGACAGCGTGGCGGCCAACGTCGCGCTCGGCGACGACGTGGATCGCGAGCGCGTTCGCGAAGCCTTGCGGGGCGCCAACCTGCTGGAATTCGTCGGAACGCTGCCGCAGGGCATCGATTCGGACATCGGCCACAACGGCAGCCAGCTCTCCGGCGGGCAACGCCAGCGCCTGGCCATCGCGCGCGCCATCTACAAGAACGCGCCGATCCTCATCCTCGACGAGGCCACGTCGGCGCTCGACTCCGAGTCCGAACGCCTGGTGCAGCAGGCGCTCGAAACGCTGATGAAGGGCCGCACCAGCCTCATCATCGCGCACCGCCTGTCCACCATCGAGCGCGCCGACCGCATCGTGGCACTCGAGGCCGGCCGCGTCGTCGAGCAGGGCAGTCACCGCGAGCTGCTGGCGCATGGCGGCCTGTACGCTCGGCTTCATGCGCTGCAATTCAGGAGTTGAACCATGACTCAGCCGGTCAGCCGCTACCCGGTGCCCACGCTCGACAGCGTGCCCGACGACATCCGCCAGAAGATTCTCGAGGTGCAGGAGAAGGCGGGTTTCGTGCCCAACGTGTTCCTCACCTTCGCGCACCGGCCGGACGAATTCCGCGCCTTCTTTGCCTATCACGAAGCGTTGCTGCTGCGCGAATCGGGCTTGAGCAAAGGCGACAAGGAAATGATCATCGTCGCCACCAGCGGCGCCAACCGCTGCCTGTACTGCGTGGTGGCGCACGGTGCGCTGCTGCGCATCTACGAGAAGAAGCCGCTGCTGGCCGACCAGGTGGCGGTGAACTACCTGAAAGCCGACATCACGCCGCGGCAGCAAGCCATGCTCGGCTTCGCGATGAAGGTCTGCAACGACTCGGCATCAATAGTCGACGCCGACTTCGCGGCGCTGCGCGAGCACGGTTTCAGCGACGAAGATGCCTGGGACATCGCCGGCATCACCGCGCTGTTCGGGCTGTCGGATCGCATGGCCAACGTGACGTCGATGCGGCCCAACGACGAGTTCTACCTGATGGGACGCGTGCCCAAAGCGGGCCGATGACTCAGGCCGCCAAGCGCCGCTGGCTGATCTTGTCGCACGCCTTCAACGTCGACGGGCGCGCCGAGAGCCTGACCATCACCGACAAGATTCCCCACCTCATGGCCGCCGGGATCGAGCCGGTCGTGCTCAGTGGCGTGATGGGCTCACCGGACCCCCGGTTCGCCCACCTGCAACTGCTGCCGTGGGGGCCCGCCGGTATCCGCTTCGACCTGCGCCACCTGCTGGCGCGGCGTTGGGGGCGCGGCCTCGGCTACCGCATCGCCACGCTGCTCGCGAGCGTGCTGCTCGCACCCTTCATCGGCATCGAGCGCTTGCTGTCGGGCGTGCGCAGCCAGTGGTCGTGGGCGCTGCCCGCGGCCGTTCACGGCATGCGCTTGATTCGGCGCGGCGACATCGAGCTGGTCTACAGCACCGGCGGCGTATTCTCCGCCCACCTCGCCGGCTATTGGCTCAAACGCTGGACGGGTTGCCGCTGGATCGCGGAGGTCCACGACCCCCTGGTGATGCCGGGCCGCGCTCCGAACAACCGCCACGAGCGCTTTCTGGCCCGACTCGAAGCGCACATCTGCCGCGATGCCGACCTGGCATGGTGGTTCACCGACGGCGCGCTCGAAGCCGCGCGGCGGCGTCACCCCGAGCTGGGGTCGCGAGGCATCGTCGTGCTGCCGGGTGCCGAGCCGCCAGTCGTGCACACCGAGTACCAGCGTGGGGACGCATGCGTGTTCGGCCATTTCGGCTCCCTGTCCCCCACGCGAAGCATGGCGCCGGCGCTGCGGGCACTGGCGGCGCTGCTCGATCGCCGCCCGGAGTTGCGCGCCGTGCTGCGGCTCGAGATCTATGGCAGCGCCCTGGATCCGGATGCCGCACAGGCCGTCGACGTGCTGGCGCTGCGCGATGTGGTGCGGCCCATCGGCCGGCTGGAGTTCGACCCGCAGACCGGCCTGTCCGGCCGCGCGCGCGTGATGCAGCGCATGCAGCAAGTCGATGTGCTGCTGATGCTGCACGGCGAGCTGTCGGACTGCCTCGAATACATCCCGTCCAAGCTGTATGAATACTTCTGGGCGCGCCGCCCGGTGCTCGCGCTGACGCATCGCAACGCGCAGCTCGATGCGCTGGTCACGTCGCACGGCGGCTCGGTGGCACCGAGCACCGATCAGCCGGCGGTGGAAGCCGCGTTCGAGGCCGCGATCGAACGCTGGCGTGCGGGCGCGCTGAGCGACGTGGCGGTGCCGCCGGTCACCGTGGCCGATGCGGTGCAACGCATCCTGTCGGCGGTGGACCATGGCTGACTTCGCGCTGGTGTGCAAGTCGTACCGCGGCGATGCCGTGCGGGTGAAACGCCTGCTGGACTCGCTGGCGCCACACAACCCGCAGGGTCTGCCGGTGGTCGTCGCCGTGCCGCAGGACGACCTCGCGCTGTTTCGCGACGTGCTCTCGGCTCATCGCCCCGAGCTGGTCAGCGATGAAGACATCGTGCGCAGCCATCCCGAGGCCGCCGCGAAGGGCCTGCTCGAGCGCTACCGCGCCACGCCGGGCTACCGCTCGCAGCAGGTCATCAAGGCCGACGCGTGGCGGCTGCTCGGCTGCAGCAGCTACCTGTGCGTCGACTCCGACACGGTGTTCCTGCGCGACATCGGGCGCGACGATTTCCTTCATCCGGCAGGCCATCCGTACACGCTGCTGCACCAATCGCGCGAGCTGCTGCAACTGGCGGTTAACCGCGGCCACGCCGACGTGGCGCGGCATTTCCACGCTGAGAGCCAGCGCATCAAGGCGCTGTTCGGCCGCGTCGGCCCCGACTACGACTTCGGCCCGCAGCCGCTGCTGTGGTCGGCGCGTGTGTGGGCCGACCTGCACGAGCGTTTTCTCGCACCGCGCGGCTGGACCTTGTGGGACGCGATCGAACATGCGCCCACCGAGATCCGCTGGTACGGCGAGGCGCTGCTCGCGTACCGCAGCATTCCGATCGATCCGATCGAACCGCTGTTTCGCGTCTACCACCATGAATGGCAGTGGTTCGCGCTGCGCCGGCTCGGCGAGACGCCGGACAAGCTGGCCGAGCAGTTCCTCGGCGCGGTGTACCAGTCGAACTGGGAGTTCGAACTCGACGCGATCGGCAGGCGCTCGGCCATGTCGCGGCTGGGCCGGCGGCTCAAGCGTTGGCGCCGCCGGTTGGAGGCGCTGTGGTGAGCGCCGCGCCCGCTTCGGCGGGGCTGTCGCTGGTCGTGCTGTCGTTCAAGCGCTTCGACACCACGACCGGCCCGTGCATGGCGACGCTGGCCGGCGCACTGGATGACCCGCGCACCGAATTGATCCTGGTCGACAACGGGTCGGACGACGGCTCGGCCGGTCGATGCTCCGAGCTCGCGGCGCGCTGGCCTGCCCTCAACTACCTGCCACAGGCAACGAACCTGGGATTCGCGGGCGGCATGAACGCCGGCGCTGCCGTGGCCAGCGGCGAATGGATTTGTCTCGTCAACAGCGATACGCTGTTCCCCTCGGGGGCGTTGCCGGCGCTGCTGGCAAGCCTGGCCCGGGTGCCACCCGACGTGGCGATGGTCGGGCCGGTGACCAACGCCGCCGGCAACGGCCAGCGCCTGCCCATGCCCGACGTGCCGATGGACCAGGTGGCCGATATCGGCGCCGCCGCGATGCGCGCGCCCACCGGCCTGCTGACACCCACTTATCGGACCGACTTCTTCTGCGTCGCGGTGCGCCGTTCGGTGTGGCAGCAACTCGGCGGGCTCGACCCGGCATTCGGTCTGGGCTACTACGAAGACTTCGACTTCAGCCTGCGCTTGCGACAGGCCGGCTTCGCGCAGGTCATCGCCGAGGACGTGTTCGTCGCCCATGTCGGAAGCGCCAGCTTCTCGGCGATGGGCACGCGCCAGCACGAGCTGATGCGGCGCAATCGCGCCTTGCTGCTGCAGCGCCATCGTGACCTGCGCTTCGAGCATGTGCGCGAGGGCAATGCGCAGGCGCTGCGCCACCTGATCGACGTGTCCGAGTCCAGCGGCTGGACCGACGGCCGGCGCGAACGCGCCGCCTGGCGCTTCGCGGCCTTGTTGTGGGACGAGGCGCGCAGCCCCTTCAAGCGCTGGCGTTGGCGCTGGCGCCACCGCGACATCCGACGCACGCTCGCTTCACGCGGCATCGAAGCGCGCTTTCCCGCCGTCACCCCCACCCGCTGAGCGATTCAACGATGGAGTCCCCGATGCCTTCCCTTCCCGACCGGCACCTCGATCTCGGCTGCGGCATTTCGCCGCGCAACCCCTACGGCCGGCGCGAGTTGTGCGGCGTCGACATCCGCCCGCTCGAATCGACACCTGAGGCCGAGTTCCGCTGCGCCAATGTCGTGCTCGATCCGATCCCCTACCCGGACAGCAGTTTCGGTTCGGTGTCGGCCTACGACTTCATCGAGCATGTGCCGCGTTTGCTGACGACGCCCGACGGGCGCAGCACCTGGTTCCCGTTCATCAACCTGATGAACGAGATCTGGCGCGTGTTGGCGCCCGGTGGCCGGCTCTACGCGCTGACCCCCGCCTTCCCGAGCCAGGCGGCGTTCGTCGACCCGACCCACGTCAACTTCATCTCCGAACACTCGCACGAGTACTTCTGCGGCGACAAGCCGCTCGGCCACATCTACGGCTTCAGCGGCGCCTTCAGGCCGCTGCGCACCGAATGGGTGGTGTACCTCGATTCGCTGGTCTCGGCGCCGCTGACGACGCGCCAGAAGCTGCGCCTGATGAACCGCCGCTGGCGCCATCGGCTGACGCACTTCCTGTGGGAACTCGAGGCCGTCAAGCCGGCGCCGTGACGCGAGGTTGCCTTGAGTTCGAGGCTGTAGCCATCGGCATTGGGCACCCTACTCGAGCTCGTACCAGACGCCGCGGCCGCTGCCGTGCTGCGCCAAGGAACTGCGCTCCACGAGAGCGCGGAAGTGCTGCTTCAACGTATTGCGGCTGCTGCCAGTGAGCCGGATCGCGTCGGCCATCGTCACCCGGCCATGCTCGCGTGCAAACTCGACGATCTGCAGCGACAACTCCGGCAGCGTGGCCAGCACCATCTTCTCGCGTTCGATCTTCCGGTTCAGGCGCCTCACCTGTTCGGCCAGCGCCCGCAGGAAGAACAGGAGCCACGGCTGCCAGTTCGGCGCTTCAGTGCGGATCGTGCCCTGCGTTTGGCGCAGAGCCAGGTAGTAGGCCTCCTTGCTCTGCTCTATGACGCTTTCGAGAGAGCTGTAGGGCACGTAGACATAGCCGGACTGCAACAAAAGCAAGGTGGTGAGCACGCGGCTCAAGCGACCGTTGCCGTCCTGGAACGGGTGGATTTCGAGGAAGACTACCGCCCAAATGCCGATCAGCAGCAACGGGTGCACGCGCCCTGCCCCGCGCTCCTCGTTGAACCAGGTCACCAGTTCTGTCATCAGCCGCGGGGTGTCGAATGGCGTGGCCGTCTCGAACACCACACCGAGCTGCTTGCCGTTCTCGTCGAACGCGACGACGCTGTTGGTCGAAGTCTTGTAGCTGCCGCGGTGCCAGGCGTCCTTCTCGCTGTGGGTCAGCAAGTCGCGGTGCAACTGCTTGATGTGGTTCTCGGTCAGGGCAATGTCCTGCCACGACAAGAACACCATCTCCATGACTTTGGCGTAGCCTGCGACCTCCTGCTCGTCGCGGGTGCTGAACGTCTGGACCTGCAGGTTCGACAGCAAGCGCTCGACATCGCGGTCGGACAGTTTGCTCCCCTCGATGCGGGTGGACGATCCGATGCTTTCGATCGTGGCGACCCGCAGCAGTGCTGACAGCCGATCCGGTGCCAACCTACCAAGGGCCCGCCAAGCGCCCTTGAACTCGTCGATACCGGCGACGAGGCTCAGCATGTCGGGGGTGATCTGGAGGGAGGCGGTCTGGATCATCGGACACCAATAGTGCGCCCATTTACACCCATTTCGACGCACCCATTCGTTCGCCAATTGCCACCCGATCTCAGAAAGTCGCTGAAGCCAGAAACTCCTTCTTTGACAGGGTCTTGCTTGTGGAAAGTGGTACGAGGCGAGACGCCGTGAACCCCTACATCAGCACGATGTCGTACTGCTCCGGCGAGCCAGTGGCCTCGGCCTGCAGCGAGATCGGCTTGCCGATGAAATCGGAGAGGCCGGCGAGATGCTGGCTCTCTTCGTCGAGCATCATCTCAACCACCGACGCCGATGCGATGACGCGGAACTCCTTCGGGTTGAACTGTCGTGCCTCACGAAGAATCTCGCGCAGGATGTCGTAGCAGACGCTGCGCGGCGTCTTCACCTGGCCCTTGCCTTCGCAGGTCGGGCATGGCTCGCACAGCATGTGCGCGAGCGACTCGCGGGTGCGCTTGCGCGTCATCTCCACCAGGCCGAGCTGCGTGAAGCCGCTGACGGTGATCTTGGTGCGGTCGCGGGCGAGCTGCTTGCGGAACTCGGCCAGCACCGCCGCCTGGTGTTCCTCGCGTGCCATGTCGATGAAGTCGACGATGATGATGCCGCCCAGGTTGCGCAAGCGCAGCTGGCGCGCAATTGCCTGCGCGGCTTCGAGGTTGGTCTTGAAGATCGTGTCGTCGAAATTGCGCGCGCCGACATAGCCGCCGGTGTTCACGTCGACCGTGGTCAGTGCCTCGGTCTGGTCGATGATGAGGTAGCCGCCCGACTTCAAGTCGACGCGCCGCCCCAGCGCCTTGGTGACCTCTTCGTCGATGTTGTAGAGGTCGAAGATCGGCCGCTCGCCCTTGTAGTGCTCGAGCTTGCTCACCGACGTGGGCGTGAATTCCTCGCCGAAGGCTTTGAGCGCGTCGAACTGCATGCGCGAGTCGATGCGGATCGACTGCGTGGCGTCGTGTGCCAGGTCGCGCAGCACGCGTTCGGTCAGGCTCAGGTCCTGGTGCAGCAGCGTGCCCGACGGCGATTTGAAGCTGCGCTCGCGGATCGCGCCCCAGGTCTTGCGCAGGTACGCAATGTCGTCGGCCAGGTCGTCGTCGGTGGCTTCCTCGGCGTTGGTGCGCAGGATGAAGCCGCCGCCGCCCTCTTCCGGCTTGCCCACCAGCACCGTCATGCGGGCGCGCAGTTGCTCGCGCAGCTCGGGCGAGCCGATCTTCTGCGAGATGCCGATGTGGTCGTCTTGCGGCAGGAACACGAGCAGGCGGCCCGCGATGCTGATCTGCGTGGACAGCCGCGCGCCCTTGGTGCCGATCGGGTCCTTGATGACTTGCACGGTGAGTGTCTGGCCTTCGAACACCAGGCGCTCGATCGGCGGCGGCGGCGGCGCGCCGGGCCCGTGATCGCCGCGCTGCGTGCCGCCATTCATATTCACATCGGCCACATGCAGGAACGCCGCGCGCTCCAGGCCGATGTCGATGAACGCCGACTGCATGCCGGGCAGCACGCGGGCCACGCGGCCGGCGTAGATGTTGCCGACCAGGCCGCGCTCGAGCGTGCGTTCGATGTGCAGCTCTTGCACGGCGCCGTTCTCGACCACGGCGACACGCGTTTCCTGCGGAGCCCAGTTGATGAGGATGTCTTGCATGGACGGTATGTTGTTGTGGCGGCGCGCTCAGACGTTCAGAACCTGACGCGCGCTTGTCTCAGCAGTTGTGCCGTCTCGTACAGGGGCAAACCCATGATACCGGAGTAGCTGCCTTCGATATGGGCGATCCACGCCGCTGCGGCGCTCTGGATCGCGTAGGCGCCGGCCTTGCCGAACGGCTCACCACTGGCGACGTAGTGCGCGACCTGCTGCGCCGTCAGCGTCGCGAAACGCACGCGCGAGACGTTCACCGCCAGCGCCTCATCCCGGCCCCAGGCCAGTGCGACGGCCGTGATGACGCGGTGGGTGCGACCGGACAGCAGCGTGAGCGTGGCCTGCGCCGCGGCGGCGTCTGCGGGCTTGCCGAGCAGCCGCCGGCCGAGCGCCACGGTCGTGTCCGAACAGAGGATCGGTGCGGCGGGGAGCTGGCGCGCCGTGAGGCGCCGTTGCGCGGCGTGCAGCTTGGCGCGCGTCACGCGTTCCACGTAGGCGAGCGGGATCTCGCCCGGCACTTCCGCTTCCAGGCCTTCTGCGTCCTCTTCGGGCCCGGGCAACAGCAACTCGTGGCGAACCCCCAGTTGCTGCAGCAACTGGCGGCGGCGCGGGCTCTGTGACGCGAGGTAGATGAAGGTGTGATCGGTGGTCATCCAGGCTTCCGTTAGCCCTGATCCTTCGATACCTCAGGACGGGGTGGCTTCACCGTCGAAGTGCCCGTGCCGACCGGTCGAGGGCTTCGATACCTCAGCCCGAACAGGATACCGATCGTCTCACTCACGGTGATACGGATGGTTCACCATCACCGTCCATGCGCGGTACAGGCCTTCCGCCAGCAGCACGCGCACGAAGGCATGCGGCAGCGTCAGGTCCGACAGGCGCAGTGTCTCGTCGGCGCGGGCCTTCAACGCGGCGTCCAGGCCGTCCGGCCCGCCCACGATCAGGGCAACATCGCGGCCGTCGTTCATCCAGGCCGTCATGCGTGTGGCCAGCTGCAGCGTGCTCAGGCGGGTGCCGCGTTCGTCGAGCACCACCCGCCGCGCGCCCTTGGGAATGGCCGCCTCGATGCGCGCTGCCTCCGCGGCCATCAACTGCTCGGCGGTTTTGGAACCACGGGGCTCGGCCTTGACGGCCTTCAGCTCCAGCCGCAGTTCAGGCGGAAAACGCTTGGCGAAGTCGTCGTAGGCCGTCTGGGCCCAAGCCGGCGGGCGCTGGCCCACCGCGACCAGCACGAGCTTCACGCGCGGCGGCTTGCGGTCTTCGCAACCGACTTCTTTGCCGGCGCCGTCTTGGCCGGCGCTTTCTTGGCGGCCGCGCTCTTCACACCCACGGTTCGCGTGACCCCGGTCCGGGGCGGCGCCTTCTTCGCCGGCGCTTTCTTTGCCACGGTCTTCTTCACCGCGGCCTTCTTCGCGGGGGCCTTCTTTGGCGGCGCAGTCTTCGCGGGTGCCTTGGTCGACGCCACCTTCTGCGGCGCAGCGGCCTTCACCAGCTTCACCGGCGCGGTGTCGATCTTCATCTTCACCGGCTTGTCGCCCCAGATTTCTTCCAGGTGGTAATAGTCGCGAATCGACGGCTGCATCACGTGCACGACGGCCGCACCACAATCCACGATGATCCATTCGCCGTTGTCTTCGCCCTCGGTGCGCGTGACGCCGAAGCCCCTGGACTTGACCGCGTCGCGCACACTGGCGGCAAGCGCCTTGGTCTGCCGGTTGCTGGTACCGGAGGCGATGATCACCCGCTCGAACAGCGGCGACAGATGCTCGGTGTTGAAGACCGCAATGTTGTGGCCTTTCACGTCTTCCAGACCATCGACGATGGCGCGTTGCAGTTTACGAATGTCCATTCAGCTCCCGGATTGCCCTCGATAGAGGTGGTGTTGGTCAATATAGCGCGCCACGGCATCGGGCACCATGCCGGTGAAACCCCGGCCCTCGGCGATGCGCCGGCGAATCTCGGTGGACGAGATGTCCATCATCGGCAGGGCCACTTCGCGGTGCGCGACTTGCATCACGTCGGGGTTGCTTGGCGCCGACGCGCCGGGCCGCTTGGCCACGGCGAGCGTCACGAGGCCCAGCAATTCCTGCCAGTCGCGCCAGGTGTGCAGGCCGGCGTACTGGTCCTGGCCAATGATGAGGAACCACTGCGCGCCGGGCTGCGCCGCCTGCAATTCGCGCACGGTGTCGAGCGTATAACTGGCGCCGCTGCGCTGCAGTTCGCAGCGTTCGAGCGTGAAACGGGGCTCGCGTTGAATCGCCAGCGCGACCATCGCTTCGCGATCGGTGGCTGGCGTGAGCTGGCGGTTCTTCTGCCACGGCTGGCCGGCAGGTATCCAGCGCACTTCGTCGAGTTGCAGGTGATCGAGCGCGGTCTGCGCGAGTGCAACGTGCGCGTTGTGCACGGGGTCGAAACTGCCGCCGAACAGGCCGATGCGCATCAAGCGGCTGCCCAGTCGCGTGGCCTGAGGAAGTCGGTGTACAGCCGCGCTTCGGGTGTGCCGGCTTCGGGCTGCCAGTTGTAGCGCCACTTCACGATCGGCGGCATGGACATCAGGATCGACTCGGTACGCCCGCCCGACTGCAGCCCGAACAGCGTACCGCGGTCGAACACGAGATTGAATTCGACATAGCGGCCGCGCCGATAGGCCTGGAAGTCGCGCTCGCGCTCGCCGTACGGGACATTCCTGCGCCGCTGCACGATCGGCAGGTAGGCGGCGAGAAAGGCGTCGCCGACGGCGCGCGTCATCGCGAAGCTGGCTTCGAACCCGAGTTCAGAGAAGTCGTCGTAGAACACGCCGCCGATGCCGCGCGGCTCTTTGCGGTGCTTGAGGAAGAAGTACTCGTCGCACCACCGCTTGAAGCGCGGGTACAGGTCGGCTCCGAACGGGGCCAGCGCGTCGCGGTTCACGCGGTGGAAGTGCTGCGCGTCTTCTTCGAAGCCGTAGTAGGGCGTGAGGTCCATGCCGCCACCGAACCAGGTGACCGGGTCGCGCCCCTCGGGCAACGCGGACAGCATGCGCACGTTCATGTGCACCGTCGGAACGTACGGATTGCGCGGGTGGAACACCAGCGACACGCCCATCGCCTCGAACGGTGCACCGGCCAGCTCGGGCCGGTGCTGCGTGGCCGAAGGCGGCAGCGCGCGCCCTTTCACGTGCGAAAAGCTGCAGCCGCCGCGTTCGAGCAGGCCGCCTTCCTCGACCAGTCGCGACAGGCCTTCCCCTTGAAGCGCACTATCAGGTTCGCGCTCCCAGCGATCGGTGATGAACGGCGTGCCGTCGTCGGCCTCCATCGCGCCGACGATGCGGGCCTGCAGACCCAGCAGATAGTCGCGAACGTCTTGTGTCTTCATGGTTTGAGTTGAATCGGTGTGGCCTGCGACGGCCGCTTACCGACGTGGTGGCCAAGATAGTCTCGAATTTCGGCCATGTCGACCACCGTGTCGCCGCTCAGCGTCATGAAGCGCTCGACACTGACGATGCGTTGCGGATAGTCGAAGTAGACGAGACCCAGCGGCACCTGCGCCGCGCACGCCACATGGTAAAAGCCCGTGCGCCAAGCGTGCTGCCGCTTGCGCGTGCCTTCGGGCGACAGCGCCAGCCACATGAAGCGAGCGTCACGCCGCGCGGCTTTCAGCTCGTCGGACATCTGGCCGACGACGCCCTGCGGCGCGTGGCGGTCGACCGGCCTGCCGCCCAGCCAACGCAGCCAGCGCCCGAACAGCGGCAGCCGGAACAGGCTGTCCTTGCCCCAGAACGTGACCGGCATCCCAATGCTCCACTTGGCGAGCAGACCGATGACGAAATCCCAGTTCGAGGTGTGCGGGTAGACGATCGCAACGCCTTGTAGAGCGGGCAATCCTTCAAAACGCACCTGCCAGCCCATCGCGCGCAGCAGCACGCGCGCCAGAGCGCTGCCGCGCAACTGCACCGGCCGACCGAGAACTTGCATGTGGGCGTGTGAATGGCAGGCTCAGCGTGTGAAAGGCAGGCTCAGCGTTTGATCGCACGGTGCCCGATGTCGCGCCTGAACTGCGCGCCATCGAAGTGGATGCCCTGCAAGGTGTCGTAGGCCCGTTGCTGCGCCTGCTTCACCGAATCGCCCATGGCGGTGACGCACAGCACGCGCCCGCCCGCGGTCACGATCTCGTGCCCGCGCAGCGCGGTGCCGGCATGGAACACCACCGCGTCGGCTGCCTCGTGGGGCAAGCCGGTCACCAAGTCGCCCTTGCGCGGGTTCAATGGGTACCCCTCGGCGGCCATCACCACGCCCAGCGCGACGCGGCGATCCCAGTGCAATTCGACCTGGTCGAGCGTGCCGTCGGCGGCATGCACCAGCACGTCGAACAGGTCGCTCTTGAGCCGCATCATGATCGGCTGCGTCTCGGGGTCACCGAGGCGGCAGTTGAACTCCACCGTGCGCGGGTCGCCGTAGGCGTCGATCATCAGGCCGGCGTAGAGGAAACCGGTGAACGAAATCCCCTCGCGGGCCATGCCCTGGACGGTGGGCAGCACGATCTGGTGCATCACCTTCGCGTGCACGTTGGGCGTCACCACCGGCGCCGGCGAATAGGCGCCCATGCCACCGGTGTTGGGGCCCTCGTCGTTGTCGCGCAGGCGCTTGTGGTCCTGGCTGGTAGCCAGCGAAATGACGTTCTTGCCATCGCACAGCACGATGAAGCTGGCTTCCTCGCCTTCGAGGAACTCCTCGATGACGACCCGGGCGCCGCCTTCGTTGTGCTGCACGCCGAGCTTGTTGTCCTGCAGCATCCAGTCGATGGCCTCGTGCGCCTGCACGAGCGTGGTGGCCACGACCACGCCCTTGCCGGCCGCCAGCCCGTCGGCCTTGATGACGATCGGCGCGCCCTTGGCGTCGACATAGGCATGCGCCTTGGCCGCGTCGACGAAGGTTTCGTAGGCGGCCGTCGGGATCTTGTGCCGCTTCATGAACTCCTTCGCGAAGGCCTTGGAGCTTTCCAGCTGCGCGGCAGCCCTGGTCGGGCCGAACACACGCAAGCCACGTTCGCGGAACACGTCGACCACGCCGGCCGCCAGCGGCCCTTCAGGCCCGACCACCGTCAACGCGATCTTCTCGGTCTGCACGAAGTCGGCGAGTTCATGGAAGTCGGTGATCGGAACGTTGTGCAGCCGGTTGTCGATGGCCGTGCCGCCGTTGCCGGGCGCCACGTACACCGATTGCACCTTGGGCGACTGGACGAGTTTCCACGCCAGCGCATGCTCGCGTCCGCCCGCGCCGATGACTAGAACTTTCATGTGATTCGTGATTCGTGATTCGTGATTCGAGGGGCGCCGAGCTGTTGCTCGACGCGTCGCTGTATCGATTGACGCAGTGCGATGACCAGACGCGCAACATCATCCCGAGCCGACCACAAGGAACTCTGCGGCGAAAGGTAGCCCAGTTGAGCAGCAATCTCCATCTGCGTGTCAAGCTCGGCCAACGACCCCGCACTGATGCTGAGAAACTGAACGAACTCGCGGCTCGACCTGCGCCCGGCGCCTTCTGCAATGTTCGACGCCACCGAAACTGCGGCTCGCCTCATCTGATGTGTCAGACCAAACTGTTCCGGCTTCGGAAAGACCGCAGTTTCCTCGTACACCAGGCGCGCCATGCCAACAGACTTCTTCCACGCGTCGAGGTCGCGGTGCGTTGACGGAACGGGTTTCGAATCACGATTCACGATTCACGAATCACGACTCACTGAATGTCGGCGTTGTGGAACACGTCTTGCACGTCGTCCAGGTCTTCGATCACGTCGAGCAGCTTCTGCATGCGCTGCGCGTCCTCGCCGGCGAGCGCGACGGTGTTCTCGGCGCGCATCGTCACCTCGGCGACCTCGGGCTTCAGGCCCGCCGCTTCGAGCGCGTTCTTCACCGCCTCGAAGTCGGGCGGCGCGCACAGCACCTCGACGGCGCCGTCGTCGTCGGTGATCACGTCGTCGGCGCCGGCTTCGAGCGCCACGTCCATTACCTTGTCTTCGCTGGTGCCCGGCGCGAACACGAACTGGCCGACATGCTTGAACTGGAACGCCACCGAGCCTTCGGTGCCCAGATTGCCGCCGTACTTGCTGAAGGCGTGGCGCACCTCGGCCACGGTGCGCACGCGGTTGTCGGTCATGCAGTCGACGATGATCGCCGCGCCGCCGATGCCGTAGCCCTCGTAGCGGATCTCCTCGTAGCTCACGCCCTCGAGGTTGCCGGTGGCCTTGTCGATATTCTTCTTGACAGTGTCGGCCGGCATGTTGGCGGCCTTGGCCTTCTCCACCGCCAGGCGCAGACGCGGGTTGTCCTTGACGTCACCGCCGCCCTGGCGTGCCGCGACCATGATTTCGCGGATCACGCGAGTCCAGACCTTGCCGCGTTTTTCGTCCTGACGCCCCTTGCGGTGCTGGATGTTTGCCCATTTGGAATGACCGGCCATCGATGACTTCTCCTGCGTTGGACCGCCAGGCCCGCCTGTTGCGACAAACTGTTTTCCGTCGGGCGACGAAATGTCCAGCCGAAGGGGCGAATTTTAAGGGCTGGATCGGGGCCGGTCGGCGCGCGCGTGGAAAGATCGGCCGCGGCCGTCACGGCAGTCCGTTCTCGCTGCGAATCTCCGCGAGCCAGTCGTTCTTCAGCTTCGGCACGCCGTACGAGCCCGGGCCGAGCGTGTGCGTCGGCGCGCCAGGCACGGTCACCCGATACTCCTTCAGGTCTTCGCGCGCCGCCTCGAGCCGGCCCATTGCATCGCTCGCCACCGCCCGAACCCCGCGGCACGCGACGAAATGCGGCACCTTCTCCAGGCAGCGCGATGCGGCGCCCACCGCCTCGTCGAACCGGTCGTTGCCCCACAGCACCTTGGCGCGCACGTAGTCGAACACCACCGGCGGGACCGGGTACCGCGACTGCGCCTGATCGATCGCGCGCGTCGCCTCGGCCATGCGCGTGTTGGCCACCAGTGCGTTCGCCAACACCAGGTAGCTTTGGGGATCGAGCGGCGACAGCCTCAGCGCCCCTTCGGCGGCTTTCAGCGCCTCGGCCCGGTATCCGGCGTTGACGAGCGCCAGCGAGCGCGCCTGATGCGCCAGCGTCAGGCGCGGATCCAGCGCGATGGCGCGGTCGGCCTGCGCGACGAGATCGCTGCTGCGCTCGTCGGACAAGTCCCCGGTGATGCGGGCGATGGCATCAACGGCGTCGAGCCAGCCCAGGACCGCCCACGCCAGCGCGAATTCCGGCTCGCGCTGAAGTGCCTGCGCCAGCTCCTCACGGGCGATACGGTATTCGTCGCGATCGAATCGGTGCACGCGAGCCAGCGCGCGGGTCACCGGCAGGTACACGTCGAGCGAGCGCGGCGGCATTGGCAGGACGACCGCGTCGGCCTCCAGCCGCATCGACGCGTGCGCACTGCGCGCGATGCGGCGCAGAAGCGCCTCCCGGTCGACCGCCAGTTGTTCGAGCCTGGCCTCCCTGCGGTCGACCCACAGCACACTCCCGTTCGAACCGTCGACCAGTTCCACTGTCAGAAGCAGACCGGTCGGCCGAACTTGCACTCGTCCTTCGACGACGAGCTGCGTGCCCAGCCTGCGCGACAATTCGCCGACCGAGGCGTCGCCTGCCGTGGCAGGCACCGACACCGACCTGAGCTCGGTGTTGCGGACGAGATCGGCGACAAATTGATCGGCGACGCCGGCCGCGAAGGTCGCGGCCGGTTCCTTCAGCGCAGCGGTCGGCGCGTCGTAGCGGAACCGCACCGCCACCGTGGGTGACAGGCCGGGGGCCAGTGCGCCACGCCCCCACAGCGGCCCGCCGTCATGGCCGATCAGCCAGCCGAGTAACGCAAGGACGACGGCGGCGCCCCCCCACGCGATGGCACGCGAATGCCGCGGCCCCCATGCCGCAGCGCGGGTTTCGCTGGCCCCATCGGGGTCGCCGACGACCGCGGCAACCAGGCGACCGACGACCGCATCGATCGAGGCGGCAAAAGTCTTCCAGCGATCGGGCGCTCGATCGACAGCAGGTTCGGGATCCGTCGCCGGCGCCACATCGAGGCGGTAGCCCAGTCGCGGCACGGTGTGCAGCAGTCGGTGATCGGAGCCCAGCGCCCGCCGGATGTCGCCGATGCACTGCACGAGCGAGTCGTCAGTCACAACCACGCCTGGCCAAACCTCAGCGATGAGATCGTCGCGCGTGACAACGCGTCCGGCATGCGCAAGCAGCATCTCGAGCACGCGCATCGCCTGCGGGCGCAGGTGCACCGGGTCGCCGCCTTGGCCGAGCAGTTCGGCGCGCGCCGGGTCGAAAGTGCTCGATCCGATGCGAACGCGCGACGCCAGCGTCTTGCTGTTCAAGGACTGCCCTCCCGTTGCGACACGCCAGTCAAGGTTGATTGTGGCGTCGGCATCAGACCCCGGCAAGGGCGGCCGACGTGGCACGGCCGTGGTGCACGACACGCTTGCGTCTGGCGGTTTCGGCGAACTTTCGGCTTTCGATCGGCACACTTTCCGGCGCGTGACGTGCGGCGCATCTACCGTTTGGACACGGTCGTCGTGCCGTCGTCGCGCCTGCAGGATCCGGTAGTAGCGATGCCCACGGCGCGACCACGACGGCCACCATGTCCACGAAGGAGGATCTCGATGAACTCGCAACTCAAGCAGGTGATGCGCCTGGCGCTGCTGGCCACCGCGGTGATGGCAGGCCCGGCGAGCGCCGCCGATGGCGATGAAAGCTTCAACGCCTTGCTCGAGCAATACCAGCACCGGCCGGTCGCCGCCGCCGACGAATGGCAAAACGCCTGGATGTCCTCGGGCACAGGCCGCTATGCCGCCAAGTCGGCCGACGAAATACTTACCGCGACGCTTCGCATCTACACGCGCGACGTGCTCGACCGCGGGTATTGGGTCAATGCATGGGTCGGCGACGCGCCGGGCTACGATTCGGGCAACCCGCTGCTTGCCATCACCCCCGGCTTGGGCGTGACCTCGAGGGTTGCAGGGCTAGGTGTCGAGGAATTGCCGCTTGGCGCGCCACGCGCCGAGCGTTTCGGCGCATTCCTTGCTGCCTGGCAGCGCTGATCCGCGCGCCGATTCGGGCACGTTGAGCGGCGCGGGCAGGCCGCATGCAACGCAGCGCTCGTCAAAGGGTAGCCAGGGAGGTCCTTGATGGCGACCGCGGCCTTTGGCGGGCGCGGCAGGTGTGCACGCGCCCTCGCATTTCTGTGCGCAGCGCTTGCCGCGTAATGGGTGCTGATCGCGCGACCATCCGCGCAACCAGCTTCGGCCGTCGATCCGGAACTGTTGTCCGACCCAACCGACGGACTGCCGAACGCTGGTCGCGGTATACGACACCGACCGGCGGCGCATCCTGTACCGCGACACGCTTTTCGACTGCGTGTCGGGGTCCGGCACGACGGCGGTGTCGAACTCGCCCGCGGCAAGCGCTGCGTGCATTCGGGGCTAGACTGCGGCTTCCCGTGTGTCGATTTCCACCGAGGAGGAGCCGATGGCCGACCCGATCCTGATCGCCAAGAATGGCCCCACCGAGTGCCTGCTGTTGCCCGCGCTGGCAAACCGGCACGGACTGATCACCGGCGCCACCGGGACCGGCAAGACCATCACGCTGCAGACCTTGGCCGAGAACTTCAGCCGCCTCGGCGTGCCGGTGTTCATGGCCGACGTGAAAGGCGACCTGGCCGGCATCACGCAGCCCGGCAAGATCGGCGACAAGCTGGCCGCGGTGCTGAAGGAGCGTGGCCTCACCGCGCCGCCACCCGCCGCTTGCCCCGCCACACTTTGGGACGTATTCGGCGAGCAAGGCCATCCGGTGCGCGCCACCGTCAGCGACATGGGGCCGCTGCTGCTGGCGCGCATGCTGGCGCTCAACGAGACCCAGCAAGGCGTGCTGCAACTCGTCTTCAAGATCGCCGACGACAACGGCATGCTGCTGCTCGACCTGAGGGACCTGCGCGCGATGCTCCAGCACGTGGGCGACAACGCGAGCCAGTTCACCACCGAGTACGGCAACGTCAGCGCGGCCAGCATCGGCGCCATCCAGCGCGGGCTGCTGCAGATCGAGGCGCAAGGCGGCGACAAGTTCTTCGGCGAGCCGATGCTCAACATCGCCGACTTCATGCAGTCCACTGACGGCAAAGGCGTCATCAACATCCTCGCCGCCGACAAGTTGATGAACAGCCCTCGGCTGTATGCGACCTTCCTGCTGTGGATGCTGTCCGAGCTGTTCGAGCAGCTGCCGGAGGTGGGCGACCTCGATCAACCCAAGCTGGTGTTCTTCTTCGATGAAGCCCACCTGTTGTTCAACGAAGCCCCCGCGGCACTGATCGAGCGCATCGAACTGGTGGTGCGCCTGGTGCGCAGCAAGGGCGTCGGCGTCTACTTCGTGACGCAGAACCCGCTCGACATTCCCGACACCGTGCTCGGCCAGCTCGGCAACCGCGTGCAGCACGCGCTGCGCGCGTTCACGCCGCGCGACCAGAAGGCCGTGAAGGCTGCAGCGACCACGATGCGCGCCAACCCCAAGCTCGACATCGAAACCGCCATCACCGAGTTGGCGGTCGGCGAGGCGCTGGTCAGCCTGCTCGACGAGAAGGGGCGCCCGAGCGTGACGCAACGCGTGTTCGTCATTCCGCCCGGCAGCCAGATCGGCCCGATCGCCGCGGCCCAGCGCAGCGCACTGATCGCGAATTCACTGGTGGCCGGCGTTTACGAGAAGACCGTCGACCGCGAGTCGGCCTACGAGAAGCTCAAGGTCCGCGCGGTGGCCAGCGTCGATGCGGCGGCCACCGCCACGCCGCCTGCCGGCAGTGGTGCCGGCGGCATGCTCGGAGGCCTGGGCGACGTGCTGTTCGGCAGCACCGGCCCGCGCGGCGGCAAACGCGAAGGCATGGTCGAGGCGATGGCCAAGTCGGCCGTGCGCACCATGGGCACGACCGTCGGCCGCGAGATCATCCGCGGCGTGCTGGGCGGCATCTTCGGCGGCGGCACGTCACGTCGCCGATAACCCACTGCGCACGCGAGGGTGAGGCGCAGCCAGCCCGCCCCCTCAAGCCACTCCCGAAGCCCGGTCCCCCGGGCCAAGGGAGGCGCCCCTCGGGGGCAGGAGCGAAGCGACTGGGGGGCCGTCAGATCCCCGCGTACCACTCATAGCCCTGGTCTTCCCAGTAGCCGCCACTGCCGCCGCGAATCTTCTCGAAGCTATCAACGAGTTCGATGCGCATCAGGTACTTGGCGTGCTTGTAGCCGAGCTGGCGCTCGATGCGAGCGCGCAGCGGCGCGCCGTTGCTCATCGGCAGCGGCGCCCCGTTGAGTTCGTAGGCGAGCACGGTCTGCACATGGTAGGCGTCGTCGAGGTCCACGCTCTCATAGTAGGTGGAGTCGTTGGGGCCGTTGTCCATCGAATCGGCGCAGCGGAACACCACGTACTTGGCCTGCGGCAAGGGCTTGACCTGCTCCAGCAGGTGGCTCAGCTGCACGCCCTTCCACTTGCCGATCGCACTCCAGCCTTCGACACAATCGTGGCGGGTGATCTGCGTGCGCGACGGCATCGCGCGCAATTCGGCAAGCGAGAACGCGGCAGGATTTTCGACCAGTCCCCCGACCTGCAGTTTCCAGTCGGCGAAGCCGTTCATCACGAGCGCACGGTAGCTCGCATCACGCGGCATCAGCGTGCCGTTGCTGCGGAACCGAGGCGCCACGTCGGCCTCGCTGAACTCCTGCGCCATCGCCTTGCGGCCGGTGACGGCCTTGTGCGCCGAGCGGCTGAGGTGCTGCGCGCTCTTGAGCAGATTGACGAACGACTCGTTTTGCGAAAGCCTGTCGCAGGCACTGAGGAACATCGTCCCTGCGGCGGCCAGGGCGCCGCGCAAGACGCGGCGCCGGCCCGACATGGTTTGCGATTCACTCATGCTGACTTCTCCGTCTTGTCGGCCGGCACCGTGTAGTAGCCGGTGATCATCGAGCGCAAATGGTTCCACGCGCCGCTGACCAGCACCTCGAACACGTGGATCAGCACGAACAGCAGCAGCCCTGCGGCCGCCAGGAAATGCAGCGTGCGCGCCGACTGGCGCCCACCGAGAAGGTCGACCCAGCCGCTGAGTGCTGCGTCGAGCATCGGCGACATCGCCATGCCGCCCAGCACCACCAGCGGCAACAGGCCGAAGATCACCACCAGGTAGGCGATGTTCTGCAGCACGTTGTAGCGCTTGGCAGCTTCGCCGGTCGGGTGGCGAAACAGCAGGTGGTCCTTGATCGAGGTGCCAATGCGGCGCAGCTCGGTGCGCGTGGGCAGCAGGTCGCGCCGCAGGTGGCCACTGAACAGCGCGTAGAGCAGGTAGGCCAGGCCGTTGAGGATGAAGGCCCAAGCAAAGAAGAAATGCCAGTGGCGCCCCATCGACAGCCACTGCGGGCCCGGAATGGTGGCCCACGACGGGAAGGCGCGAACCACAAGGGCGTTCGAATCGCCGACGCGCGACGCGCCGAGGACGCCGTGCGTCACGAACTCGTGGCCGGCGATGCGCGTCACGCCCACCGCCGTGTTGTTGACCGACGTGGCGGTGATGGCCAACCACGGGTGGCCGAAACTCGAGTCTTTGCCCCAGTACAGGTTCGGGTGGGCATTGAAGATGGTCAGCCCGCTCATCAACAGAATGGTCAGGCAGATCACGTTGATCCAGTGCATCAGCCGCACCGGCAGGCGGTGGCGGTAGAAGCGCTGGGGAGGCACAGGCACGGAAGTGTCCATCGGCGGCGGCCTTTCCGGAGTGGCGCCCATCGTAGGGCCTGAACGCCAGATCGAACCGAGGGATATTGCGGACAGACACCGGCGCGCAAACACCGTGCGCGCGCCGCCGGCAAACTACGCCACCAGACCGTGCGTCAGCTCGCGCTGCACCGGCGCCGGATAGCCGCGCACCTCGAGGTCGTGCTTGTCTTCCTGCACGGCCGCGCGCAGCTCGCGCCGGACCTGGATTTCGAGCAGCGGGCGCAGCCAGCCCATCAGCGCCGGCAGCGGCAAGCGGATCGTGACGCCCACCTTGGTGCCGGCGCGGCCTTCGACGTCTTCGGGCGCAAACCGAAAGCGCAGCGAACCGCCCTTGTTGAAGCCCTCGACCGAGGTGTCGACCATGCTCAGGCCATCGGGGGCGATTTCGCGCTCGAACACGTCGCGCTGCTTGATGCCGAGCAAGCGCACCTCCTGAACGAAGCACGCGTGCCGCTCGCCTTGCGACAGCAGCTCGAAGCGCAGCTTCGGGTGCACGTTGACAGCGATATGGTGGTTCAGGTCGGCAAACTGGGCGCGCACCTTGTCGATCGGTGCGGCGATCCACTCCTGGTGGCTCACTTCTGCGAAGCGGGGCATGTCATCTCCTCGATGGCGGGCGTCATGCAAGGTATACGCCGCGCTTCGCTGGGTGGATGCATCAAGGCACGAGCACCATCTTCATGTCGGGGCGGCCCATCACGCGCGCCTCGCTCGCCACGCCACTGAGAATGCGGTTGGCAACGTAGCTGTTCTGCGTGTCGGGCTCGAGCGCCGCCAGCACCAGATTGGCCAGCGGCTGGTCGAGCGGCACGAAGTAGCTGCCGGCGCCCACGTCGATCAGCGCGGGCACCGTCTCCACCTGCAGGCGCAGCACGCCGCCCGCATCGGCGATGCTGCCGCGCACGTCTTCGCGCACGCCGTCTTCGCGCGCCGTCTCGCGATAGGTCTCGCCGCGCATCACGCCGGTCTCGGCGAGTTGCTGCACCAGCACGCCCAGGCCGCGCAGGCGCAGCACCGCGTCGGTCTGATCGGCCGCGAGCCAGTAGCCGCAGGGGCGCGGCCGGGCCTTCACGGTGTGCAGCGCGAGTGCCGAGTCCCACGCCACGGTGAGCGGCTTGTCGGCGCCGGTCACGGGGTCGAGCATCAACAACGAATACTCGCTCGGCGTCGGCTCCGCCAGGATGACCGCTTCGCCCTGGCACGCTTGCGCGCTGACGTCGTTGTCGACGAACTGGCGCAGCTTGACGAGCGCCTCGGCATGGGTGGCGGCCTGCCGCAGTGCGCTGCTCATCGCCGTGACATGGGTGTGCACGCGACGCTTCAGATGCGTGCGGCCCATGCCGACACCGCGTGTTTCGATGAGGAAGCTGATCGCGTTCGCCAGCCCGCTGACGTTGCGGGCGGTGTCGGGTTGCGTGCCGCCCATCGAGACTTTCTTGTCGGTCGGGTCGTCCGACGTGGTGTAGTACCACTCGCTGGTCAGGCCTTCGCGCTTCAGGCTCGCCAGCATCGGCTGGCGAAACCACTCTTCCGAGGCCTTGCTGAGGAACTCCGGAAGGTTTGCGGTCATCGCGTACTGCACCATCGCGTCGAAGCGCTGCACCGCGCCGAACTTCTCCAGGTAGGGGCCGACCACGGTGTATTCGTGCGCATCGACCACGACCACCGGACGGTACTCGCGGACCAGTTGCGCCTGCGCCTGGGCCTCGGGCGTCTTCAGCAGCAGGTGATCGCGATTGGCGTCGATGCCGCTGGCCGTGACGCGCTGGTCGGCTTGCGCGCCATCGGGATTGGCGCGTGGCAGGATCACCACGTTGATGCGCTCCAGCAGCGCCTGCAGCGAGCCCTGCGCGAGCTCCTGCGCGATGACGATCAGCGCCTCGCTGCCCGCCGGCTCGTTGCCATGCTGCTGGCCCACCAACAGCACCGTCGGGCGTCCGGCACGTCGCAGGGCATCGGGCTCGGCATCGGGGTTGCGCGTGAACAGCAGAGCCTCGAGCGGCACACCGGATTGCGAGCTGCCGAGCGGCAACAGCTTGACGATGCTGCCGCCGGCGGCACCCGTGGAGCGCGCGAGATCGCGCAGCACGCCATGCAACTCGGCGTTGCTGGTGAAGCCGGCATGGCCGGGCTCGAAGGCCGGCGTGCGGTAGCTCACCGGCGGATCGGGGAATCGCGCCGCCACGGCGGCGCTGTAGGGCAGCGACGGCGCGATCGCCGTGGCCGCGGGTCGAACCGGTTCGGGCTTCGCCGTCGGTGCCGACGGCTGCTCGGTGGCGGCCGCCTTGGCCGGCGTCGGCGCCGGCGTGGCCGGCGGCAAGGGCGGCGACGTGCATCCAAGCAGGCTCGCCAGCAACAGGGCGAAAGGCCACCAGCGCAGGCGCGAGGACTGATCGAACAAGGACATGCAGGTCTCCGGTCGGCGGCGGCGGTGGACGGGCGACCAATATAGCCGCGGGCGGGGTCACAATGGCAGCGAAGCATCCTTGCCCGCGCGCCATCATGTTCGTCGTCAAATGGCTTGTCATCGCCGTCGCGCTCATCGCGCTCGCTGCGCTGCTGGTCGGCCAGCTGGGCATGCTGCAGGGCCACGCGCCCGACGACCTGGGTGTGCGCGACGGCCGGCTCAAGCCGCCGTCGAAGACGCCCAACAGCGTGACCAGCCAGGCCGCGCTGTACCCGGACCACCCGATGCGCCGTTATGCCGACATCGCGCCACTGCCGCTCGTGGGCGACGGGCCCGCGACGATGGGGCGCATCCGAACCATCGCCGAAGGCATGCCCGGCGCGCGCATCGTGAAGATCGAGCCGGGCTATCTGTACGCGCAATTCACGACCCGGCTGATGAAGTACGTGGACGACACCGAGTTCTGGTTCGACCCGGTGGCGAACGTGGTCCAGGTTCGCTCGGCCTCGCGCGTGGGCAGCGGCGACTTCGGCGTCAACCGCGAGCGCATCGAATCCGTGCGCTCGCAGCTGCTCGCGGCACGCTGACCACGGCGTCGACGGCCCGCCGCGCAGCAGGGTTGTTGCATCCAGCGCGGCGCCTCGTCCGTAGTCCGGGTGTTCCCGGGAGAATGCCTTGTCCACCGCCGTCCGCGCAGCACCTGCCCTGTTGGCTCCAACTGGCAACGCCGCCAACGATCTGCTAATGTCGCCTGCGGCATGGCCGCGCTCGTCGGCGCATGCGCACTCACGAGGCACTCTCCGCTTGGCTCCCGCTTCCCCCTTTTCAAGCTCGCGGTCCGACGACGCGGCCGATGCAGCCGCGGCGCGTGGTGCGCGGGATGCGCTGCTCGCCTCGTTGTTGCAGGCCGCCGCGGCCGGCAACGCAGGCGCGTTCGAGCGTGTCTACGACCTCACCATAGGCTACGCACACGCGCTGGCGCGGCGCATGGTGCCGCCGGCCGACGTCGAAGACGTGGTGGCCGACGCCTACCTGCAGGCCTGGCGCGACGCTGCCCAATTCGATGCCGCGCGCGGCAGCCTTGTGACCTGGCTGCTCACCATTGTGCGCAGTCGCGCACTGGACCTGCTTCGCCGCCACAAGGCTTCTCCCGAAGTCGAGAACACCGACGACGATGCCGCACAGCCGAGCGAGGCACCGGGCCCGGTCGATCTGCTGGCCGCAGTCCAGGCGCACAGCCGGCTGCACGGTGCGCTGGCCGAACTCTCGCCGCAGGAGCGCTGGGTGCTCGGCCTGGCCTACTACCGCGAGCTGTCACACCGCGAGGTCAGCGACGAAACCGGGTTGCCGCTGGGCACCGTCAAATCGCTGATCCTTCGGGCCCAGGCCAAACTGCGAACGCTTTTGGCCGAGACTTCACCCTCCCCCACGGCCGCATCATGAACACCTCCCGCCCCGACGACGAGCGGTCGGCCCTGGCCGCCGACCTGCTGGCCGCGTTCGCCGAAGCGCAGGCGCCCGAACCGCTGCCGGAAACCACCGCATCGCGCATCAAGCAACGGGTGTTCGAGCGCATTGCCGCGGCTGAGCGAGGCCATGTCACGGTGCAACCCGGCAGCGGCGACTGGAGCCCGTTTCTGCCGGGCGTGCACATCAAGGTGCTGCACGAAAGCGGAGGCATCATGTCCTACCTGCTGCGCCTGCAGCCCGGCGCCGTGATTCCGCCGCACCGCCACCCGATCGACGAAGAGTGCGTCGTCATGCAGGGCCGCCTGCAGATCGGCGACGACCTTCTGCTGGCGGCGGGCGGATTCCATCTGGCTCACAAAGACACGCTGCACGCACCGCTGTCCAGCGTGGACGGCGCGACGATCTTCCTGCGCGGCGCGTCGCCGCGCGCGGAACATCTGGTGTGACGCTCAGGCCGCCGCCTCGCTGACTTGCCACCACTGCACCACGCTGGATGGCGAGGGTGTTGCAAGGTCGAGCGGCGTGGCCGCATCCAGCCCGACCAAGGCCAGCGTGAAATCGGCCTCGCACCACAGCCGCGCGTTCGCGGCTTCGGCGCGAACCGGCAATGCCACGATGCCACGCAAGGTGGCCGGGTTCAGCATTCGGCCGTGCGCCTTGAGCCACGCCTCCTTGAGCGTCCACCAGCCCAGGAACCCGACCTGGCGCGACTCGACGGGCAATTCCAGCCAGTACATGCGCTCGACGTCGCTCAGTGCCAGGTCGGCCAGGCCCGCAAGGTCCAGCACACGTCGGCCATGGCGTTCGACGTCGATGCCCAGCGCGCTGTCCGCCAACACGCACGCGACCGTGTCGCCGCTGTGTGACAGCCCGAGGGTGCTGGAGCAAACGATGGGGCCGCCGGTGACTTGAGGGGTGGCGTCGGCCGGTGCGGACAACTGCCAGTCCTGCGGCAGGCCCCCGTGGCGCGCCGCGAGAGCCTGTCGGCCGAGCCAGCGGCCGGCCAGGAACTGGTCGCGTCGGCGCGGCGCCGTGATCGTGGCCAGTCGCAGGGTTTCTGCGGGAGACAGCCAGGGCACGCTGCAGCCGGCAGCGTGGCGCAGCTGCGGGGCCACGCTGCCGCACCAGAGCTTCGCCGGCTGCGTCACATCACTTCGCGGGCACGCTGACGAAGGTGGCCCGGAACGTCAGGTGGCCACCGGTGCCGCCCGCGTGGCATTCGTATTCCGTGGCACTCGAGAACGTCGTGTTCTTGTAGTAGCTCACGATGTCGACCACCGCGTTGGCGCCCAGTTGCTTGGCCCGCTCCTGCAGGCCCGCCAACGCATCCACCGCCGCAGCCTTGCAGGCGTTGATGTCATCGTTGCGCCCGGCGCCTTTGGCGATGCGGTTGATCACGTCATCGCCCTTTCGCTCGGCGCCGGCGGGCATCGTCTTTTCGCCGAAGTAGAACTTCACCGAACCGTCCAGCTTTGCCTTCGCCTCGGGACTGCCCATGACGTCGGCCAACGACAGCTTGTACTCGGTGTTGCGCGCCAGGGCCGGAGCGGCGAGGGTGGCAGCCATCAGGCACAAAACAAGCGACTTCTTCATTCGATTCACTCCTCTTTCTTTTCGGGTTGATGAACGGGTTACTTCGCCACTTTGGCGTAGGTGCCCTTGAGCGTCACGCCGGTGACGAAGGCGCCGTCGTGGCATTGGTATTCGGTGGCGCTGGAAAACGTGTCCCTTTTGTAGAAGCTCACGATGTCGACCACCGCATTGGCGCCCATCTGCTTGGCCTTGTCCTGGAACGCGATCAGCGCGGCCAGCGCGGCCCATTGGCAGCCGGTCGTCACGTCCTTGTTGAAGCCGTTGGTCTTCTTGTTGGACACGTCCTCGCCCTTGCGCTCGATGACCTTCGGCGTCTTCTGTCCGGCCAGGAAGAACTGCACCGACCCGTCGAGCTTCGACTTGGCCTGGGGCGAATCCAGGAGTTCGGCAAACGACAACTTGACCGCCGTGTCGCGCGCCCCTGCCGGCGACGCCAGCGCGGCAGTCATCAGGGCCAGAACCAAAGGCAGAGTCTTCTTCATCTTGGTTTCTCCTCGTCGAGTGGGGTGGCAGAAAAGGCGCTCATTCTCGCCAGCGGCGAAAGATCAAGGACGTATTGATGCCGCCGAAGGCGAAGTTGTTGCTCATGACGCAATCGGTCTCGATCTCGCGCCCGGCGCCCATGATGTAGTCGAGCGCACCGCACTTGGGGTCGACCTGTTCGAGATTGATGGTCGGCGCGAACCAGGCACTGCGCATCATCTCGACCGTCATCCAGGCTTCGAGCGCGCCGCAGGCGCCCAGCGTGTGGCCCATGTAGCTCTTCAGCGAACTGATCGGCACCGCGCGCCCGAACACGCCGAAGGTGCCGGTGGTCTCGGCCACGTCGCCATGGTCGGTGGCGGTGCCATGGGCGTTGATGTAGCCGATGTCGTGCGGCTCCAGTGCCGCGTCGCGCAGCGCAAGCTGCATCGCGGTGGCCATCGTGCGCGCGTTCGGTTGCGTGACGTGGGTGCCGTCGCTGTTGGTACCGTAGCCGACCACCTCGGCCAGGATGGTGGCGCCGCGCTCGCGCGCGTGGTCGAGCTCTTCGAGCACCAGCGTGCAGGCGCCCTCGCCGAGCACCAGTCCGTCGCGGTCCACATCGAAGGGGCGCGGCGTGGTGTCGGGTCGGTCGTTGCGCACGCTGGTCGCGAACAGCGTGTCGAACACGGCCGCCTCGCTGGCGTCGAGCTCCTCGGCGCCGCCGGCCAGCATCGCCACCTGGCAGCCGGCGCGAATCGCTTCGAACGCATAGCCTATGCCCTGGCTGCCCGAGGTGCAGGCGCTCGAGGTCGTGATGATGCGGCCGGTGATGCCGAAGAACACGCCGATGTTCACCGGTGCGGTGTGCGACATCATCTTGATGTAGGTGGTGGCGTTGATGCCTTCGGTGGTCTTCTCGGCGAACATGCGCCCGAAGTCGCCCACCGCCGTCGGTGTGCCGGCCGACGAGCCGTACGAGATGCCCATGCGACCGTCCTGCACCATCGGGTGGCCCGACAAGCCCGCATCCGCCAATGCCAGCTCGCTGGCGCGCGTGGCCATCAAGGCCACACGGCCCATGCTGCGCGTGGACTTGCGGTTGTAGTGCGCGGGCAGATCGAAGGCTTGCGCCGGTGCACCGAGCCGCGTGTTCAGGCCGTCGTAGACGTCCCACTCGGCCATGTAGCGAACCACGTTGCGACCCTCGCGCAAGCACCTCTGCACGCTGGACCAGTCGTGACCCAGCGGGCTGATCGCCCCGACCCCCGTGATGACAACACGCTTCACCCGAACATCCCCCCGTTCACCGAAATCACCTGCCGCGTGATGTAGCTCGCGTCGGCAGACATCAAGAAGGCCACCAGCGCGGCCACTTCCTCCGGACGCCCCATGCGCTTGGCCGGAATGATCTTCAGGGCCTCGTCGACCACACGTTGTTCGATCATCTCGGTCTCTATGAGCCCGGGCGCCACGCAGTTGACCGTAATCTCGCGGCTCGCCAGCTCGGCTGCCAGCGCTTTGCTCGCGCCCATCAGCCCCGCCTTGGCCGCACTGTAGTTGGTCTGCCCGCGGTTGCCGATCAGCCCCGACACTGACGCCAACGTGACGATGCGCCCCGGCTTGCGCCGCCGCACCATCGGCATCACCAGCGGGTGGATCACGTTGTAGAAGGCGTCGAGGTTGGTGTGGATCACGCTGTCCCACTCCTCGCCCGACATCGCCGGAAACGCCGCGTCGCGCGCGATGCCGGCGTTGCAGACCACGCCGTAGTAGGCGCCATGGGCCTCGATGTCGGCCTCGAGCGCCTGTGCAGCGGCCTGCCGGTCGGCCACGTCGAAAGCCAGCACGCGCGCACTGCGGCCGAGCGCCGTGATGTCGTCGGCCACGGCGCGCGCCTGCTCGACGGCCTGGCGGCAATGCACCACCACATCGAAGCCGTCGCGCGCCAGGCGCAGCGCAATCGCGCGCCCGATGCCGCGGCTCGATCCGGTGACCAGCACGGTGTGATCGCTCATGACGAACGCGCCAGGTAGCTCATTGCGTCCTCGGGTTCGAACACCGAGACGAACGCACTCGCGACCTCTTCGTCGCCGAGCGTGATGCGGCACTCGAACATGCCGAGCCCGTTGTCGGCCAGCAGTTCGCAGCGTGCGTGAATGCGCAGCGTCGCGCCGGCCGGCAGCGTGGCGCGGCGCATCTCGACCTTGCGGCTTCCGAGCAGCAGGCCCAGCCGCACCGGCTGGCCGCGGCGCCGGGCGCGCGCGCCGGCCCACGCCGCGATCGCCTGCGCCATGTGTTCGATGCCGACCCAGGTCGGCATCTCGCCGTCGCGCACGAAGCGGCCTTCGCCCGGCACGTCGGCCTCGACCAGCACGTGCTGGTCGTCGGCCTCGATCAGGCGGTCGATCAGGCGCATCGGCGCGCGGTGCGGAATGTAGTTCTCGATCATCGTCATCTCGTCGACGGACATGCGGCTCACCCCTGCGCGAGCAGCAGGCTCGCGTTGCTGCCTCCGAATGCGAACGAGTTGCTCAGCACGTGGCGCAGCGGTCGACCCAAGCGTTCGCCGGGCGACGCCACGTGAAGCTCGGGTAACTCGGGGTCGGCCTGTCCGTCCCACCAATGGGGCGGCAACAGCCCGGTGGGATTGTCCACCAGCGCGAGCCAGCCAAAACCGGCCTCGATGGCGCCCGCCGCGCCCAGCGCATGGCCGGTCAGCGGCTTGGTCGAGCTCACCGGCACCTGCGCGCCCAGGGCCTGCACGATGGCGCGGCTTTCCATCGCGTCGTTCTGCGGCGTGGCCGTGCCGTGCAGGTTGACGTAGTCGACCTCCGACGCGGCCACTCGCGCTCGCGTCAGCGCCAGGTTCATCGCGTCGATCGCACCGCGCGCGGTCGGGTCGGGGCCGGAGATGTGGTGCGCGTCCGAGGTCTCGCCCCAGCCGGCCAGGCGTACCGGCCCGTTCTCGCGGCTCATCACGAACAGCGCCGCCCCTTCGCCGAGGTTGATGCCGTCGCGGTTTACCGACAGTGGATTGCAGCGTGTCGCCGACACCGACTCCAGCGCCGTGAAGCCGGCCAGCGTGAAGCGGCACAAGGTGTCGACGCCGCCGGCGATCACCACGTCGGCGAGGCCGGCCTGCAGCAACCGCGCCCCCGACGCCAGCGACTTGGCGCCCGACGAACAGGCGGTGGAGATCACATGCGCGGGGCCGGCCGTGCCGAGCAGCCAGGCCAGGAACGCGCTGGCCGACGCAAGCTCCTGCTGCCGATAGTCGTAGCCCGCCGGCCACTGGCCCGTGCTGCGGCGCGTGCGCACCGCCGCCTCCCCTTCGCGCACGCCCGAGGTGCTGCCGCCCAGCACGATGGCCACGCGCGCCGGGCCCACACGAGCGATGGCTGCATCGACAGCCGGTCGGATTTCCTGCAGCGCCGCGGCGAGCAGCGCGTTGTTGCGGCTGCGGTGCCACAACGGCCACGCGCTGCTGTCGGGCAGCGGCGCCGTCACCTCGCCGAGCTGCAGCATGCGCCCGGGGCTGAAGGCTTCGGTGTGCGTCATGCCCTGCGGCGCATCGGCACGAAACAGCGCCTCGCGCACGCCGACTTGCCCGAGGCCGAGCGAGCACACGAGGCCCAGATGATTGAGAAAGATCGCCATCAGTTCAGCGGCACCGATTCGATGCGCAGGCGGTAGCCCGCGCGCCGGTTGTCCAACTCCACGAGCGTCGGCGACAGGTAGCGAACCACCGTCACGAGCTCGCTCCCTTCGACCAGTTCGCGCTGCGCCGGGCTCGCGCTCAACGCCCAACCCGCCGGCAAGGCCGCGCGCACCGCATCGGCCGGCCACCACACGAGTTGCAGATCGCTGAGGATGCGCTCGGAGCGAACCTCGGCTGGCCACCACGCGGCCCTCGTCTCCTGCAATTGTTGGCCGTCCCACTCCAACCTTGCCACCGTTTGCCCCAGGTTCAGCAGGGCCAGGCGCACGGCATCGGCGTCGGCTTCGAGCAGCACATCCACACGCTGGGTCTGCCCGCGCGCCTCGACCACCAGCTGTTGCTGCAGCGCCAGCGTGCGGCCCAGCGCAGCCGGTGCCAGGCGCAGCAGCGGTGCCTCGCGGTGGCCGGCCGGCGGCGTGGCGCAACCAAGCAGCAACGCGGCCAGAAGCACAACGCAACGCAGCGGGAACGCCGACGCGCTCATGTTCAGCCTCGGGCAAATCGCAGCAGCGAGTGGCAATAACCGATGCCGTCGCGCGCGGTGACGAGCTTCAGTCCGGCGGCCTCGCACAGCCGGATGTAGTCGGTGCTCTCGTAGACCCTGCTGTTGCCGCTGGCGATGGCGGTGAAGTAAGGCGAGGTGTTGATCAGGCAATACGCCGCAATGTCGTAGCGCTGGCGGTCCCAGAAGGTGTCCATGATCAGCAACTGGCCCTGCGGTGCCAACGCCGCGGCGGCGCGGCGCAGGATGCTGGCAATCGCCGGCTCGCTGAAGCAGCTGAGGAACTGGCTCATCCAGATCAGGTCCATGCCGGTCGGGAATGGCGATGGCGCGTCCAGCATGTCCACCGCGTGCAGGTGGGCGCGTTCGCGCACGCCGGCGGCGCGCAGCGTGGCGTCGGCCACGGCCAACTGCTGCGGCAGGTCCACCAGGTGCAATTCGACCGTCGGGTTGTGTTCCAGCGCCGCGCAGCTGAACTTGCCGGTGTTGGCGCCGATGTCCATCAGCCGACGCGGCGCCGTCGCGAACACGTCGGGCAGGATGCTCGGGAACGAGGTGTCGGAATAGAAGTGATCGAAGGCGAACCAGCTCGACTTGGCCGGCTCGGGCAGCTTGGCCAGGCCCTCGTAGATGGTCGGCCAATCGCCCAGCGTCTTGAGCCCGAGTGGGCTCGCCTCGTCGAGCGAACGATCCAGATCGGCCAGTCCCCGGTAGCAGACGTCGTGCACGAAGTTGAAGTTGATCTGGGTGATCGCATCCGTCAGCACGCAGTAGCCGGTCTTGTCGAGCACATAGCGGTCTTCACTGAGACGCACCACGCCGGCTGACAGACAGGATTCGAGCGCCACCTTGAGCGCATAGGCGGTCCATTGCCCCGTCGCCGCCAGGTCGTCGATGTGCAGCCCGCGGTCGCCGGCCTCGCCCAGGGCTTTCAGCATGCCGCGCTTCCAGGCATAGCGCACGCACTGGAACACGACCGGGCCGAAGGCGATCTTCTGCGCCTCGAAACGCGCGGCAAACGCGGTCTGCGTCGCGGGCGAAAAGCTTTTCTGTTGCAAGGGTGTGTTCTCTCTCGAAGGGGTGGCAAGCGTCAGCGCCCGGGCTGCGGCGGACGGCTGGGGCGGAACATCGGCGACAGCAGCCACACGCAGGCCGTGCCCAGCGCCATCGTCAGGCCGAAAGCGCGCAACGCCGGCGTGCTCGACAACCCGAGCAGGCCGAACGACAGCAAGGTGCTGGCGGCGCCGAGCACGACCGCGAGCCAGGCCGAACCGTCGCCGTCGTGTTCGAGCAGGAAGATGCCGTAGTCCACGCCGATGCCCAGCAGCAGGATCAGCGCCAGCACGTTGAACAGCTGGAAGCTCTCGCCGAGCCATCCGAGCATGGCCAGGCTGAACACCGCCGCGAGCACGGTCGGCAGCCAGGCTCGCCACGCGGCGCGGCCGAAGCGCCACCACAGCGCGAGCAACACCGCGACATAGCCAAGCAGCAGCAACAGCGACATCGAGACGCGGTAGCGCGCCATCAGCGTGGAGATCTCGGCGACGTTGTCGACCCAGCGTACGCCATCGACGCCCTGCACGGCCGCGCGGACCGCTGCGACCTGCGCCGCGTCGGCAAGCCCTTGCAGCAGCACCACGCTGCCCGGCCCGTGGCCGGCGTCGGCCAGCCACAGCCCGCGCAGCGCGGCCGACTCCGGGCGCGCCAGCACGCCCTGCGGCGTGAGCGGCGCAGCGTCGAACGCCGGGCGCTGCAGGTTTTCGCCGAGCGCCTGGCCGACCTGCGCCAGCACCTGCGTCTCGACACGCGCCGTCAGCGCCGCATCGGCTTGCTGGCGTGCCAGCGACGGCACCCAGTCCGACAGCGCCACATAGCCCTTGAGCATGCCCGCGGCCACCTGTGCATCGAGCAGCGGCGTCAGGCGTTCCTCGCGCTGCAGCACGTCCTCGGCCGTGGCGCCACCGACCCACAGGAACTGCGCCGGGCTGGGCAGTTGCAGCAAGCGCTGCACCTCGCGCTGCGACTGCTGCAGCACCGGCGGCGACGATTGCAATTGACGCACGTCGTCGTTGGCTTGAAGCCGAGCCACGCCGGCGGCGGCCAGCAGCGCGAGCACGCCGGCCAACGCCGTGCTGCGGCGCGTGATCCGCACGCGAGGCCAGCGCGCCAGGCTGTTGCCGATCGCGCTCGCGAAGGCGCTGGCACGCACCCGCCCGCGGTCCAGCAGCGTGAACCAGCAAGCCATCGTCATGAACGCGGCGGACAAGCCCACGGCCGAGAACAGCGCCATCTGGCGCAGGCCGGGAAACGGGGCGAGGCCGAGCATCAGGTAGGCGATCACGCTGGTCGCGAGCGCCAGCAGCAGCCCGGGCAGCAGCAGGCGCAACAGCCCTTGCGGCGCGAGTTCGGGGCGGCCGATGCGGCTGGCGAAATAGTGGATGCCGAAGTCCTCGGCCACGCCGACCAGGCTGGCGCCGAACACAAGCGTGATCAGGTGCACGCGGTCGAACACCAGCGCCGTCACCGACAACGCCGTCATGCAGCCGACCGCCAGCGTCACCACCACCAGCACGATCGGCCACAGCGAGCGGAACGCGAGCCACATCAGCAACACGATGGCAGCCAGCGAACCCCAGCCGATCAGGTTGATTTCCTGGTTCGCACGCACCGCTGCCGCCTCGCCGTGCAAGGGCACACCCGCCGTCAGCACACGCGCTTGCGGAACCAGCGCACGGGTTGCCGCCTCGGCCGCCTGCAGCGCCGCACCGTGCACGGCATTGCCGTCGAGCGCAAAGGCGGAGCCAGCGACGTCGTGCGACAGCAGCACCCACTCCATGTCGTCGGCGTGGAACGCCAGCACGCCGTCGCGCGGCCGCGCCGGCGTGCCGGCGAGCCGCTGCGACCACCACTGCGGCCACAGGCCGAGCGGGTCGGCACGCCAATCCGACAGGAGCAGGCCGGCGCCCGGCTGGTGCAGGCTGGCCAGCGCGGACTCGGCCAAAGCGGCCGGCGGCGTGTGCTGCAAACGCTCGCGCTGCGCAGCCGTCAACAGGCGGTCGCGCCACGGCAGCAGTGCATCGACGGCCTCACGCCCCGCGCCCAGCGAAGGCGTGGCGCCGCCGGCCAGTGCGCCGTCGCGCTCGCGCCAGACGGCGTCGAAGCGCTGGGCGGCCTGCGTTGCCGCGGCCCCGTCTTGCGCGCCCACCAGCACCATGATCGAACGCGCCGCGCTGTCGGCGAGCTGCCGGGTCGCGCGGCCCAGTTCGGGCGACTGCTCGTCTTGCGGCAGCAGCGCGAGCACGTCGGTATCGAGCCGGTCGGCATGCCAGAACGTCCACTGGTGGGCCGCCACCAGCAGCACCACCAGCAGCCACGCCAGCGCGAGCGCATGCGGCGCGCGCGACACCGATGCGGCGGGACCGGTGCTCATCCGCAGCTCACAAGGAAACGCCGGGCCGCCCCAAGTTTCCTTGACCCCCTTGGGGGGCGGACGCCGCGAGGCGGCGGCCTGGGGGCGCTCACGAGCCGGCCGACTCAAAGCGTGCCTCCTCTTCGCGCGTCGGCTCCTGTGCGGCATGCAGCGACGCAAAGCGGATCACCGTCCGGTCGCCGCTGCGCTCGTCCAACTGCACCTGGCGCACGTGGCGGTCGCCTTCGAGACCAAGGCGCGTGAACTGGCCGGCGAGCATCGCATCGACCGGTGTCAGCACCAGGCGCCAGCCCTGCCCTTCGAGCAGTTCGCCGTCGATGCGAAAGTGCCGCGCCAGCGTGGCCAGGTCGCCGGCGAGCAGAGCGAACATCACTTCGTTGACGGCGCGCAGGCCGGGTTCGGTGCGAGCGTCGATCTTCGCCGTCGTCGCGCCGTCGGCGCCGCGCGACAGCAGGCGCTCGCGCGTCACCACCAGCGTCGACGCGAACGGCGTGCGGGTGCGCCAGACCACGCCGCGCGAGAGCAGCAGCAGGAAATCACCGCGCGACACCAGCGGGTTCTTGAAGCCCTTGAGCGTGCGCGTCTGCTCGAAGTCACCGCGCAGCACCGGCGCGTCGTCGAGGCGCGCGCGAACGTCGGCGGGCAGATCGGCGGCATGCACGCACAGCGGCAGCCACGCGGCCACGCCGATCAGCGACAGGCACCGTCGCCGCGTCAGCACGGCGCCACCCCGAGCCGCTGCCACAGCACCGGCGGGCACACGTAGCACATCTCGCGCGTGTTCATGTCCACCGCCACCTGGATCGAGCTGGCCCGATTGACCTTGGCGCCAGTCTGCGCGTCGCGCATCAGGTACTCGATGCGCAGCCGGTTCTCCCACTCGACGATCTCGGCGCGCACGCGCAGCTTCTGCCCGAAGCTCGCGGTTCGCACGTACTTCAGGCGCATGTCGACCACCGGCCAGGCATAGCCCGACTCGCGCATCTGCGGGTAGCTGTAGTTGAAGCGTTCGAGCAGCGCGCAGCGCGCCAACTCGAGGTACTTGACGTAGTGGCCGTGCCAGACGATGTCCATCGGGTCGAGGTCGAAGAACGCCGGGACGACCTCGATCTCGCAGCTCAGGTCAGGCGTCGTCATAGAGGGTCCAGGCTTCGTCGCTCAGTGCGGCGAGCAGCGCGCGCAGTTCGCCGTCGAGCGCACGGTCCTCTTCGATCAGCGGGACGCGCCGACCGAGGTCGCCGAGGAAGTTCGCCAGGCTCGGGGCCATCGCGGGCATCTCAGTATCACGCTGGCGCAGCGCCACGCCTTGGCGCGCGGCAATCAGCATCGCGGCACACACCTGCTCGGTCAGTTCGAGCACGCGCAGGCAGTCGCGCGCGGCGATGGTGCCCATGCTCACCTTGTCCTGGTTGTGGCATTCGGTCGAGCGCGAGAACACCGAGGCCGGCATCGTCAGCTTGAGCGCCTCGGCGGTCCACGCCGACACGCTGATCTGCAGCGCCTTCAAGCCGTGGTTGACGGTGGAGCGTTGACCGACCGCGCCCGACAGGTTGGCCGGCAGTCCGTGGTTGAAACGCGTGTCGACCAGCAAGGCGAGCTGGCGGTCGAGCAGGTCGGCCACGTTGGCCACGGCGGTCTTCAGGCTGTCCATCGCGAACGCGATGTGGCCGCCGTAGAAGTGGCCGCCGTGCAGTACCTGCTCGGCGTCGGCGAGGATGATCGGGTTGTCGTTGGCGCTGTTCAGCTCGTTCTCGATGAAGCTGCGCAACCACGGCAGCGCGTCTTCGAGCACGCCGATGACATGCGGCGCGCAGCGCAGCGAGTAACGGTCCTGCAGCCGGTGTTCGTTGCGCGCCGGGCGATCGCTGGCCAGGTCTTCGCGCAGGCGTGCCGCCACGCGCTGCTGGCCCGGGTGCGGCTTGACGGCGTGCAAGGCCTCGTCGAAGTGGTGCGCGTTGCCGGCGCTGGCCAGCACGTTGCAGGCCGTCAGCCGCGTCGCCAGGCGGCTCACATAGGCGGCGCGCTGCCAGGCCAGGCAGGCCAGCGCGGTCATCACCGCGGTGCCGTTCATGATCGCGAGCCCCTCCTTGGGCCGCAGGCGCAGCGGCGCGAGGCCCAGCTCGCGCAGCACCTCGGCAGCAGGCCGCTGCTGGTCGCGATACAACACCTCGCGTTCGCCGCACAGCACCGCCGCCACGTACGACAGCGGCGTCAGGTCGCCGCTCGCACCGACCGAACCCTCGGCCGGGATCAGCGGCAGCACGTCGTGCACCAGCAGCTGTTCCAGTTGCTCGAGCAGCGCCACGCTGACCCCCGAGACGCCCTGCGCCAGCGAGGCGAGGCGCACCGCGAGCACGGCGCGCGTTTCCTGCGGCGCCAGCATGCGGCCAAGGCCGCAGCCGTGATAGGTGTAGAGCCGGTGCGGCAACTGCGCCACCAGTTCCGGCGGGATGGCCACGGTGCACGAGTCGCCATAGCCGGTGGTCACGCCATAGACGATGCCGTCTTCGCGCAGCAGGCGGTCGAGGAAGTCGGCGCCGCGCTGGATGCGCTGCCGGAACGCGCTGTCGCGCGACAACTCGGCCGTGCTGCCGCCACGAGCGAGCGCCACCACGTCTTCGATGCGCAGCGCGCTCCCGTCGAAGCGGACGTGGGCCGCAGGGTGATGCCTGTCATTCATGTCGTTGTGCCTTGATCCCAGAACGGGAAGAAGTTGAACCAGTCGAAAGGAGCGCGCCGCACGATGGCTTCGAGGCTGCGCACATAGCGCTGCGCGACTTCGCGCAGCGCCTCGTCGCGCCGGCCGCGCGGCAGCTCGACACGATCGGCGAGCCGTTCGTAGACCACGACATGGCCGCCGGCCTCGCGCACGCACCCCATGAAGTACAGCGGGCAGCGCAGCAACGCGGCCAGCACGTAGGCGCCGACCGGCAGCGGCGCATCGACGCCGAGGAAGGGCAGCGTGATCGTCTTGCTCGCACGCACCGGCACACGGTCGCCGACGATGGCGACCAGTTCACCGCGCTCGATGCATTCGCCGAGCAGCACCGCAGTGGCGGCGCTGACCTCGGTGACCTGCAGCAGGCGCACGCGGCTGCCGGGGTCGAGCCGTTGCAGGATGCGGTTGAAGCGCTCGGCGTGCGCCGTGTGCACCAGCACCGTCAACGCAAACCCGCCATGGTGGTGGGCCAGCGCGCGGCACAGCTCCAGGCAGCCGACATGAGCCGTCACGATCATTGCGCCGCGGCCACTGGCCAGCGTGCGCCGCACGGCGTCCTGGCCCTCGCAGCGCACGCGCTCGAACGGGTAGCGCCCGCTGATGGCGAGCAGCTTGTCGAGCAGCGTGTCGGCGAACGACAGGAAGTGACGCAGCGTGTCGCGCCAGCCCGGCGCATGACCGATCACGCCGCTGGCGGCCTGCAGGCGTTGCAGGTATTGCAGCGACGCCGCTCGCGCCATCGGGTTCGCGGCCCAGTACCAGATGACGACCGGGAACAGACAGACGCGGAACAGCGTGCGGCCGAACACGCGGTGCACGCCCCACAGCAGCCAGGTGCCGGCGACGAAGGTGTTCTCGCCAAGGTGGGCCCAATGACGCGTCGATGTGCTCATTGGAGCCCCCCGCCCGCCGGATACGGCGGACGGCCCCCCGCGGGGGCGCGGGCCGGCTTGGGAGCGGCCCGGCGCTCGGCCCGCCATGCGGAAAGCGACACGACGTGTCTCATGCTGGCCTCACCCGCCGCCACAGCAGCCACGGCAGCCGCAGCACCATGCCGAAGAACAGTCGCGCATGCATGCGCGAGATCAGCACGTTGTCGCGCCACAAGCGAAAGTGCGAGACGCCGTCGCGCGGATAGGTCACGCGCGTCGGGCGGTTGAAAACGGCCACCCCGCGCCAGTGCAGGCGCACCAGCACCTCGGTGTCGAAATCCATGCGCTGGCCGATGTGCACGCTGTCGATCAGCGACACCACCGGAGCCAGCGGATAGACCCGGAAGCCGCACATTGAATCGCGAATGTCGAGCGACAGCGTGTTGATCCACACCCACACATGCGTCGCGTAGCGCGCGATCAGCCGCGAGCGCGGCACCGACGCGTCGTACACCGGGTTGCCGCAAATCACCGCGCCCGGGTGGGTGCGCGCCAGATCGAGGAACGCCGGGATGTCGCGCGCGTCGTGCTGGCCGTCGGCATCGATCTGCACCGCATGCGTGTGGCCCTGTTGCAGCGCGGCGCGCAGGCCGGCCATCACCGCGCCGCCCTTGCCCTGGTTGGCATGCAGCCGCAGCAGCCGCACACCCGGCTGCACGGCGGCAATGGCCAGCATCGCGGCGCATTGCGCCTCGCTGCCGTCGTCGACAAGGATGCATGGCAAGCCGAGCTGGCGCACGGCCTTCACCATGCGCACGGCCGGAACCCCGTGGTTGTAAACCGGGATCACCACGACGGCGTCAAACATCGGACACCGCGAACAGTACGCGGCCGCTGGCATGCACGCCGGCGGTCGACGTGATGCGAAACGTCATGGCCCGCGTCTCGGGCTTCCAATGCAGCGCGAGAGTCAGCTTGGTGCCGGGCAGCACCGGCTGCTGGAACTTGAGGACCTCGAGCCCGGCAACCGGCGCTGCGAGCGCGAAGCAGTCGCGCCCGCAACGAATGGCCCAGTCGAGCTGGATCACGCCGGGCAGGATCGCCGCCGCAGGGAAGTGCCCGTCGAAGGCCGCATCACCGGCCTCAACGCTGAACTCGGCGCGGGCTTCGGTCGCGCCGCACTCGATCCATTGCACGCTTGGCATGTCGTCGTCGAACAGCGCCGCCAGCGCGGCCTCGGTGGTCTTGCCTTGCGCGTTGACCGGCAGCGCGGCCACATGACGCCAGCGGCGCGGCAGCGCGATGCGTTCGACGCTGCCGGCGAGCCATGCGCGCAGCGCCTCGTTGAAGGCGCGCCGGCCCTGCGCCGCCAGCGCGGCGCGCCCCGCGTCGCTGAGAACCACGACCGCCGCCACGCGCAGGCCGGTGCCGGCCGCAAGCGCCAGCACACGCGCATCAGCGAGCAGCGGCGACTCCGCCAGGCGCCGCTCGATCGCGCTCAGCGAGACGCGCTTCTCCTCGATCTTCACGATGCGGTCGGCGCGGCCGAGCATCACGAAACTGCCGTCGGCGTCGGCGCGAACGCGGTCGGCGGTCAGCCACCACTGCGCGTCGGGCAGGTACGGCGAGCGCACGGCGAGCAGGCCGTCGTCGATGCGCCACTCGACCTGTGGCAGCGGCTGCCAACGGTCGGCGTGGACGGTGCGCTGGCGCCACGCGATGCCGCCGGTTTCGGAGCTGCCGAAGATCTCGATCGGCGCCGCGCCGAAGCATTGCGCCGCCTGCAGCGCTGCTTCGGGTGGCAGGGGCCCGCCCGACGACAGCACGGCCTGCAGGCCGCGTCGCGCGAGCGTCCAGTCGATGGACTCGGGCAGCCGTTTGAGGTGTGCGGGGCTGGACACCAGCAGCGACGGTGCCGGGCCGAGCCGGGCCGCCATCTCTTCGGCATAGGCCAGGCGCCGGGTGACAAAACGCCGCCCCGCGGCGAGCGGCCACAGCACCAGGAACAACAGCCCGTAGATGTGCTGGTGCGACACCGTCGCGTAAACGCTCAGGTCGGCATGGCGGGCCCAGCGGGTGCCGAAGGCCGCGTGCTGGGTGTGGATCTCGGCGTCGAGTTGGGCCAGCTTCTTCTCCAGCGCGGCCGGCTCGCCGCTGGAGCCCGAGGTGAACATGACCACGCGCGTGTCGACGAGGTCGAGCGAGCGCGTCGGCTGCGGCGCAGGTTCGTCGGCCGGGCGCATGCCGCCCGGCAGATCACCCGCGAGGCCGTCGACCAGGCGCGTCAGGCGCTCGATGGTGGCAGGCTGCGCATCGCCAGGCAGGTACGGTGTCTTGCCCGCGTGCCACGCGCCATACAGCGCCGCAGCGAAGTCGAAGGGATCCTCGATGTAGAGGGCAAAGCGCTGCCCCGACTGTGCTGCGAAAGCGGCTTGCCAGCGACCGACCTCGCGCAGGAATGCGGCGCGGTCGAGCGCCTGCGCGTCGCGCCACGCCACCGCGCGATCGGACAGGCCCGCTCTCGACGCGACCTCCGTCAACGGCAGCCACTCAGACATGCGCGCTCCCGGCCATCACGCGCCGGCGCACCAGCCATTCGCCGCCGAACAGCAGGCCCATCAGACCGTAAGCAATGAGCCCGTTGTAGAGGGCCCACGCGGCGTCGCTGCCCCACAGCGCCGTGGCCGCGGCCAGCGTGCCGTTGAGCACGAAGAAGCCGCACCACACCCAGGTCACCTTGCGGGTGTAGGCCACGCCTTTCGGGGGCAGGTCGGGGTTGGTCAGCCGTGCCAGCCGTTCGACGGCCGTCGGCGGGTGCGCGAGGCTCGCCGCGAACAGCGCGAGCAACAAGCCGCTGACGATGACCGGGTAGAGCTTGAGCGGCAAGGCCGCGTTGGCCAGGAATGTGGCCAGCGCCAGCACCGCGGCCAGCACCGCAGCGGCCCACCACACCCGCTCGCGCGACGTGGTCAGGCGCGCGAGCGCCAGCCCGAGCAACAGGAACGCCAGCCAGCGCGGCTCGAAGTGGCCGAGCCCGAGGTATACGACCAGCGGATAGAGCACCGTCAGCGCGGCGAGAACAGCATTGCGCACTGCTAGACAACCTCAAGCCGCAGCTGCGTCATTCATCAGGCGGTACAGCGCATCGACCACATCTTGCACCGTGCGCACGCTCTTGAAGGCCTCGGGCTGCAGGCGGCGGCCGACCAACGGCCGCAAGCGCACGATCAGGTCGACCGCGTCGATGCTGTCGATGTCGAGATCGTCGTAGAGCAGCGACTCGGGTCGCACGCGCGCCGGCTCGATGTCGAAGGTCTCCTGCAGGATCTCGACCATCTTGGAGTGGATATCGTCTTTGGTCATGGCGGCACGATCAGGTGAAAGCGATGCGACTTAGCGGACCCGTTGGCTGGAAACAAAGGCCACCAGCGCATTGACGCTCGAGAAATGTTGGCGTGTGACCTCGGCATCGGCGTTCATCGTGACGCCGTAGCGCTTTTGCAGCGCCAGGCCCAACTCCAACGCGTCGATCGAATCGAGCCCGAGCCCTTCGACGAACAAGGGTTCGGCGGCATCGATATCGTCGGGCGCCATGTCTTCCAGTGCCAGCGAAGAGATGATGAGTTCCTTGATTTCCAGCTCAAGCGTCGGCACGGGCAAGCTCCAGGGCAAAGTATTCGGCCAGGGTGTCGGTAAGGCGTCGCGCGGCAAGCGCGTCGCCGGCGGGATTGTCAAGAAACGGCCTCACGGCGATGTCGTCACCGACGACGATATCGAAGTGCGCGCGCCGGTAGGGTACGTGATACCACTTCTCGCCCTTGGTCAACGTGGGCGGGCGGCAGCGGATCACGACCGGCGTGATGTCGATGCCGCCGCGCACCGCCACGTTGGCCGCGCCGCGCTGCAGCCGCAACTCGCCCGACAACGGTGTGCGCGTGCCCTCGGGAAAGATGATGAGGTTGTTGCCGGCGCGCAGCGAGGCGATGGCGTCGTCGACCAGACCAGCACCCGAGTCGTTGCAGATGAAGCCGGCCATGCGCACCGGCCCGCGCGTGAAGGCGTTGCGCAGCAGCGGCGCTTTGACGACGCAGTCGGGGCGGCGCACCAGCGAGATCAGAAACACCACGTCGATCAGCGACGGATGGTTCGCGAGCACCAGCAGCCCCCCGCGCCGCAACTTCTCGGCGCCGCGCACGTCGTAGCTCAGCACGCCCAGGGTGCGCATCAGCCAGACGAAGGAGCGCATTGACGCATGGACCAGCCAGCGTGCCACCGCGGTGCGGCGCGGTTGCGGCCACACCGCCAGGCGCAGCAGCGGAAAGGCGATCAGGCGCAGACACAAGCCGCCGATGCCGAAGCCGGAGAAGCACAGCCCGGTGGCGCAGATGCGCCAGTAGCGATCGAGGCGCTCAGTCACGGCGCCGGGCCGCCCCAAACCGGGACTGAACACCCTCGGGGGGTGGCCACGGTATTCCGTGGCCGGGGGCAAACGCTCAGTCATGGCGCTGCCAGTCCCAGCACCGGCCATCGATGTGCTGCATGAGCGAGGCGTCGCCGGCGAGGAAATAGCGCATCACGTCGAGCGATGCCGGCAGCCCCGCGGGCGCGGCTTCGTGCGTGCCGGACGAGAGCGCGCGCAGGCTCAGCCGGCGCTCGCTCGCGCCGGGGCGCGCGACGCGCCAGGCCCAGGCCCAGACGCACGGCGGTTCGTCGCGAAAGTCGGCGTAGTCGGCGGGCAAGGCTTCGTCGTAACAGACCAGCAGCACTTCGGGGGCGCCGTCGGCCAGTAAGCCTACTGCCTCGACCAGCCCGGCCGCCGCACTGGCGCGGCCGGCGGCCACGCAGATGGCGTTGCTGCGGTCGGCGCGTGCAATGGAATACATCGCGCCGATCGCGTTGTGAACCGACAGGCTGAAGCCGTTGGGCGACACCACGGCATCGCGCGCCAGGTCTTCGAGCAGGGCCAGCGAGCGGCCCACGTCACCGTAGCGCGAGGCGAACACCGTCGGCATGGCGAGGTCATCGAGCTGGCAATCCCAGCTGGACTGCAGCGCCATGCGGCCCAGGCGATTCATGCGGCGGCGCAGCATCGACGGCATCTCGGCAAGCGCCGGCTGGTCGTCACCCTCTGGCGTGCTGGGCTCATGCGCCCACGCCAGCCATTGCGGTGCCGACGCCAGCCCCGGCGCCCAGGCCGACCAGCGACGAACCGTGAAGTCGAGGTTCACCCCATCCCCCACGGCGAATCAAAGCGGTCCGGTCCGATGCAGACCCGACCCCTCAGTGCAAGAGCACCACGAACCACACTTCCCCCTTCCGTGTGCTCAGCGACACGATTTCTCTTCCGCATTATAGGAAGGGGGCCTGTGTCGCCGCCCTGTGCCGGATGGGGATTCCGCTGCCGACGGCCAAAACTTCACACTCCGCGGCCACGCGGCTGTCACCGCGCGAACGGCGCCGGCGCAACGCGCCGCGCAGTCGGGTGCATTTCGCGCCATCGGGCGGCGTTTCGCGGCCTTGTCGTGTCGGGCTGTCGCAGCGCGCTGGCGCCGCCGGCCAAGCCGCGGCACACTGCAACGCCTCTGACGAAACCATCGCCCCATGAGCCCGCTCGAGAAGTTCCTGCTGTTCGTTGCCGCGCCGGCCGTCTTCGTGCTGTCGCTGATCGAAGCTGTCGTGTTGTCGCGGCGCGCTCATTACGACTGGCGGGCCCTCGGTGTGTCGGCATTCGACCTGGTGGCGCGCATCGCGGTGGGGCTCTTCGTGCCGCTGTCGATCGCCACGCCGCTGGTGATATGGGCCGTCCGGCATCGCGTCGCGACCATCGAACTCGACACCTGGGTGGCCGTGCTGGTGCTCTTTGTCGGCCAGGAGTTCTGCTACTACTGGTACCACCGCGCGGCGCATCGCGTGCGCTGGTTCTGGGGCAATCACGCGGTGCATCACTCGCCGAACCAGCTCAATCTGTCGGCGGCGTATCGCGTCGGCGTGTTCGGCAAGTTGACCGGCACCACGCTGTTCTTCGTGCCCTTGATCTGGCTCGGCTTCCACCCACGCATCGTGTTTGCCGTGCTGAGCCTGAACCTGCTCTATCAATTCTGGATTCACGCCACTTGGATTCCCCGGCTGGGCTGGCTCGAGTACGTGCTCAACACGCCGTCGGCGCACCGCGTGCACCACGCGTCCAACCCCGAGTACCTGGACGCCAACTACGGCGGTGTGCTGATCGTGTTCGACCGCCTGTTCGGCACCTACGTGCGTGAACGCGACGACCTGCACTGCCGCTATGGCCTCGTGCATCCGATGACGAGCTACAACCCGCTGTGGATCGAGTTCGCGCAATGGGCGAGCCTGCTGCGCGACCTGGCCCAAGCGCGCAGCCTGCGCGCGTTCTTCGGTGCCTTGTTCATGCCGCCGGGCTGGGCGCCGCACGGTCCCGGCAGCACCACCGCAGAGCTGCGCGCACGCCGGCGTGAGGCGGCACCGGGCACCGCCGAAACGGCTCGCGGCTGACCCGAAGCCGCGGCGGCTCGCAGCATGATCCCCACCTACACCCTACGGCAGCTGCTCTGGCGCGAGCTGAGAATCGGCATCGTGTTGGCGGTGTGCATCGCCTTCTTCATGAGCGTGACCTTGGGCAACCCGTTCGGCATCACGCTGGTCTACTCGCTTTGCATCGGGGCGATCATTCAGGGGCTGATCGAAGCGGGCCGCTTCGGGATGGCCTATCGACTGCGCAAACGTGCGCCCGACAACCTCGGCGCGCAACACAACTGGCCGGGCTGGGGCGTGATGGGGCCATGGATCGTCGTGTCTGCGGTGGTCGGCTACTTCGCCGGCCACTCGCTGGGCGACCTGCTGACCGGCGTGCAACGAACATCCGGCCTGCCGCTGCACGGCCCACGCGCCTTGTTTCTCATCCTGGCGGTGACCTTCGTCGTCTCCATCGGCTGCACCTATGTCTTCTATGCGCGTGGCCGAATGGCCGCAATGGAAGCGCGCACGCAGGCCGCGCAGCGCATCGCCGCGGAACACCAGCTCAAGCTGGTGGAGTCGCAGCTCGAGCCGCACATGCTGTTCAACACGCTGGCCAACCTGCGGGTGCTGATCGGCACCGACCCGCCGCGCGCACAAGCCATGCTCGACCACCTGATCGCCTTCCTGCGCGCCACGCTCGGTGCATCACGCGCGTCGCTGCACCCGCTGTCGGCCGAGTTCGCCCGTGTGGCCGACTACCTCGACCTGATGAAAGTCCGCATGGGCGACCGTCTCGACGCCAGCTTCGACCTGCCGCCCGGTCTTGCCGACCGGCCCGTGCCGCCGCTGCTGCTGCAGCCGCTGGTGGAAAACGCCATCAAGCACGGTTTGGAGCCACACGTGAACGGCGGCCGCGTGAGCGTGAGCGCCCGGCTCGACGGCGCACAACTGGTGCTGGACGTGCGCGACACCGGCGCCGGCCTGAACGAGCCATCGGTGGACAGCACCCGCTTCGGGCTGCAGCAGGTGCGCGAGCGGCTTGGCGCGTTGTACGGCGCGGCCGCCACGCTGGAACTGGAGCCGGCCGCCGACGCCGAGGGCGGCACGCTCGCCACCGTTCGAATTCCTGTCACGACACCATGAACGCCACTGCACTGATTGCCGAAGACGAACCCCTGCTGGCGGCAAACCTGCAGGCGGAACTGGCCCGCCTGTGGCCCGAGCTGAGCATCGTCGCCACCGTGGGCCACGGCGAGGCCGCGCTCACCCAAACGCTGGCATTGCAACCCGACCTGCTGTTTCTCGACATTCGCATGCCCGGCATGTCGGGGCTCGAAGCGGCGCAGGCGCTGGCCGAGGACTGGCCCGAGACGAGTGCACAAACGAAACCGTTCCCGTTGATCGTGTTCGTGACGGCCTACGACCAGTACGCACTGCAGGCGTTCGAGCGCGCGGCGGTGGACTACGTGTTGAAGCCGGTGCAACCCGATCGACTGGCGCAAACCTGTGCGCGCCTGCAGTCAGCGCTGCGCCTGCGCGCACGCCAGCAAGTCGACGCGCCCGCCTTGAGCGCGGTGATCGAGCAGTTGCGCGGGCTCGTCGGCGGCGGCGTGATGGGGCAAGCCGCAGCGGCGCCGCCGGCCAGCCCGCTGCGCGTGATCCAGGCCAGCGTCGGGAACGCGATCCACATGGTGCCGGTGGACGACGTGCTGTACTTCGAGGCGGCAGACAAGTACGTGCGCGTGATCACGGCCGAGCGCGAACACCTGATCCGAATCTCGCTGCGCGAATTGCAGCCGCAGCTCGACGCGCAGCGTTTCTGGCAGATCCACCGCGGCACCGTGGTGCGCTGCGATGCGATTGCCACCGCGCTGCGCGACGAGGCCGGCAAGATCACGCTGACGCTGCGCGGTCACGCCGACAAGCTGATGGTGAGCCGCATGTACGCGCACCTGTTCAAGCCGATGTGAGTGCCGCAATGTGAACGGGGTGGGCCGTTCGGCCCACCCCGCGCAACGAACGCCGGGCCGCGTGAGGCGGCCCGGGCCGGGTCAATCGTGAGAGCGACGGCGCGGGTCCGCCGGCACCGGCGCCCAGCGCCTGTCGTCGTGGCGTTCACCGTATTCGTCGTGCCGATCGTGGCGCTGTTCCCAGCGTTGGCGTTCTTCCCAGTGGCGGCGCTGCTCGTAGTTCCAGTGCTGCCATTCACGCGGGTAGTAGCCGACCCGCTGCCAGCCGCCGTACGCCACCGGCGCAGTGCCGTAGTACACCGGGTTCGGAGCGACCACGACCGGCGCAGGGCGGTACACGACCGGCGGCGGAACGTAGACCGGCGCGGGGTAATACGCGGGTGCCGGCTCGCTATAGACCGGTGCGTTGGAGATCACGGTCCCGATCGGCGGCGCGCTGATGCCGATGGACCAATACACGTTGCCGGCCTGTGCGGCACCGGAAGCCAATGCACAGGTGGCGGTGGCGAGCGCGATGGCGAATAGCTTCTTCACGAGTTGCTCCGTTTCTGCGCAATGTTGCGCGCCCTCAGACAACGCGGCTGCCCCCGGGACACGTTGACGGCGGGCAGCGTCGCCGACGTAAAGACACGTAAACGGAACTGCGCTGCGCAGAGTCCAGGCACGCACACCCGGCTGCCGACCCCACGAATAGAATGGGCCGCACCGACGCTCGCCCCGGGCAGACAGTGCCCTGCCCTTGTAGCCACCGCCCATGACCGCTCCCACGAACGACGCCACTCACGCGGCTGAGACCAAGCCCAGCAACTTCCTGCGCCAGATCATCGAGCGCGACCTGATCCAGGGCACCTACGCCCATCGTCGCTTTGCCGGTACGCCCGGCGACGCCACCCACCACGAAGCCGGCGCCTTCGACCCCGCGAAGATCCGCACCCGCTTCCCGCCCGAGCCGAACGGCTACCTGCACATCGGCCACGCCAAGAGCATCTGCCTGAACTTCGGGCTGGCGCGCGACTACGACGGCGTGTGCCACCTGCGCTTCGACGACACCAACCCCGAGAAGGAAGAACAGGAATACGTCGACGCGATTGTCGAGGCGGTGAAGTGGCTGGGCTTCGACTGGAACGCCAATGGCACCAGCCATCTGTTCTACGCCAGCAACTACTTCGACTTCATGTACCGCGCGGCCGAGTACCTGATTCAAACCGGCCACGCCTATGTGGACGAGCAGACGGCCGACGAGATGCGCATGAACCGCGGCGACTTCGCCACGCCGGGCCGCGACAGCGCACACCGCAGCCGCACGCCGGCGGACAACCTGGCGCGCTTTCGCGAGATGCGCGACGGCAAGCTGCCCGACGGTGCCGCGGTGTTGCGCGCCAAGATCGACATGGCGCACCCCAACATCAACCTGCGCGATCCGGCCATCTATCGCATCAAGCGCGCCACGCACCACAACACCGGCGACACCTGGTGCATCTACCCGATGTACTCGTTCGCGCACCCGATCGAGGACGCGCTGGAGAACATCACCCACAGCATCTGCACGCTCGAGTTCGAAGACCAGCGGCCGTTCTACGACTGGACGCTGGAGCGCATCGTGCCCATCCTGCGCACGCCGCAGTTCGAGCGTGCCAAGCAGATCATCGAGAAGATCGAGGGCGAAGGCATGGAGGCCGGCAAGGAGTTCGCGCTGCACTGCCACAACCAGGCTGCCAAGCTGTTCGCGAGCGAGGCCGAAGCGACGATGCGCACCCTCTTCCAGCGCTGGGACCACGGCAGCGACCGCGTTCTGCACGACCTGCCGCAGTTCTTTGCACTGCTCAAGCACGAGACCGCGCAGTTCACACCGCTGTTGCAGCATGCGCTGGACGGCCAGCACCCCAACATCTTCGCGTTGCCGCACCAGTACGAGTTCGCGCGGCTCAATGTCACCTACATCGTCACCAGCAAGCGCAAGCTCAAGCAACTGGTCGACGAAGGGCATGTGGACGGCTGGGACGACCCGCGCATGCCGACCATTGCCGGATTGCGGCGGCGCGGCTACACACCGCAGAGCCTGAAGCTGCTGGCCGAGCGCAGCGGTGTCAGCAAGGCGGGTGGCTGGATCGATTACTCGAGCCTCGACATCGCGCTGCGCGACGACCTCGACCCGAGGGCGCCGCGCGCGTGCGCCGTGCTGGACCCGCTGAAGCTCAAGCTCACGAACTTCTCCGAGGTCTTCGGCAGCGACTCCCATCGAGAGCCCTGCCACGCGCCGGTGCACCCCGCGCACCCCGAGATGGGCCAGCGTGATTTCTTCCTGACCAACGAGCTGTGGATCGAGCGCGAAGACTTCATGGAAGTGCCGGGCAAGGGATACCACCGGCTGTTCCCCGGCAACAAGACGCGGCTGAAGTACGGCTACGTGGTCGAGTGCACCGGCTGCGAGAAGGACGCGCAAGGCCAGGTCAACGCGGTGCTCGCACGTCTGGTGCCCAACACGAAGAGCGGCACGCCGGGGGCGGATGCAGTGAAGGTCAAGGGCGTGATCACCTGGGTCAGCGTGAGTACAGGGATCGCGGCGGAAGTGCGCTTGTATGACCGCCTGTTCAGCGAGGCGCAGCCCGATGCGGGCGGGCGCGATTTCCTGAGCGTGCTGAACCCCGACAGCAAGAAGATCGTTACCGCATACGTGGAACCGGGCTTGGCGCAGGCCATGGCGGACGACACGGTCCAGTTCGAGCGGCATGGCTACTTCGTGGCCGACCAAAAGGATCACCACGCAGGCAAGCTCGTCTTCAACCGCAGCACGACCTTGAAGGACAGCTGGGGCAAGTGAAGCAGCCGGTGTAGTCGCAAGCACCGGCGCCCGGCCCACGGGCGCTCCTCAGTGCGGCTTGCGCGGCCCGCGAAACGAGCGCGGCCGGTACACGTTGCCGTCGCGCTGGACACCCTCTTGGGCACGGCGTATCGCCTCCTCGGCGACGCGCTCTGCCTCGCGGCGCGACGAACGCCAGCGGTAGATCCGCAGCGCCCCACGCCGGCACGCCTGTGTCGCCCGACGCACGGCCGCGTCAAAGCGCTGCTGGCGACGTGTGCCCAGGCACAGTCGAACCAGCAGGACCACACACACAGCCAGCGCGACGCCGGCGAACAACTTTTCAATCATGGTCATGCGATGGTGCAGGCGCCTCGGTCAGACCCATCGAACGAGGGTCTAGTTGACCCCCATGGTAGCCGCCGCGGCACGGCGCGTGTACTGCGAAATTACCGTTTCCCGTCTACGACGTCGCACTTGATTTGCGCCTGCAGTTCCGCCCAGCCTTCCGCCCCCAGCGCCTGCAGCGTGCGGATGTTCGTTTCGTAGATCGCGTCCGCTTGCGGGAATGCCGCCACCGCGCGGTCGACACTCTCCTCTCGCAGCAAATGCAGCATCGGGTACGGCGAGCGGTTGCTGGCGTTGCTCACGTCATCGGCCGCCGTGCCCGCGAACTGGTACAGCGGGTGGAAGCTCGCCACCTGCAACACGCCGGCGTAGCCGAGGTCTTCGACCGCCGCGTCGGCCAGGTCCAGGAAATCGTTGTAGTCGAGGAAGTCGGTCAGCACCTGCGGGTGGACCAGCAAGGTGGTCTCGATCTCGGCCGGGTCGGCATCGGCCAGACGCCGCAGCTCGCCGCGCAGCGTGTCGAGCAAGGCTTGCGGCTCGGTGGCGTCGCTCACCACATAGCGAATCTGGTTCTTGGCCTGCACGGCGCGAGCGAACGGGCACAGGTTCAGACCGATCACGGCGCGAATCAGCCAGGCGCGCGTCTCGGCAATGGCCAGTTCGGGGTCAGGGTGGATGTCGGTGCTCATTGCGGGAAAGTTCGATTTCGACCTGGCGGATGTTTCATGGCAGGCTACCCTAACATTGACAGACTCGCGCCCGCACTGACATGGCCCTGCGAATCCTGCAACTCGGCACGCCGCGCGCCGCGGACGAAGGGCTGCGCCTGGGCAGCGTGCGCAGGCCGCCGCGCGGTGTACCCAAGGCGGAGTTCGCGTCGCGCGACTACTACGACGTGTGGCTGCCGATGCTGGCACCGAGCGTGGAGCTGATGAAGTTGGCACAGCAGGCGGTGGCCGACGGCGACGAGCAGGCCTGGACCACCTTTGCCAAACGCTTTCGCAACGCGATGAACGAGCCCGACGCGAGCCACCTGCTCGACCTGCTGGCTGCGTTGTCACAACGCACGAACCTGTCGCTCGGATGCTATTGCGACGACGAAACCCGCTGCCATCGATCGGTGCTGCGCGCGCTGTTCAACGAGCGCGGCGCACGCATCGTCAGCTGAGAACCCATCAGCCAGCGTCGAGGCCGCTCCTACCAGTCGTCGGGCCCCGGCTCGCTGTCGTAGGCGACCAGCGTATTGCCCAATCCCAGCATTTCGCGGGCACGTTGCAGGCTGATCAACTCACTGCGCGAATGGCGCGCGTGGCTCAGGTGGTGTTCGATCTCCCAAACCAGATCGATCAGCTCGGTGGCCGACTGCGCGCTGCGCACGCGCACGAAGGTCCGCGCGCTGAACAACGGCGCGTCGAGGCGCAGCGTGTCGACCAACAGCTCGCGCACCCGCTGCAGCCATGCATCGTCACCCTTCTGCACCGGCACGGCCGGGCTGCTGGCCACCGGCGTGAATGACGTCTGCGGCGCGGTCATCGGCCGAGCCACTGGCCGCTGAACTGGCGCGGGCCGCGCGACCGGCTCCAGTCGCGCAGCCGGCTCGGGTCGCGCGGCGGGGGCCGGCGGCGGCAGGATTTCGATGCGCAGCACGGGCGGAGCGTGGGGTGCAGCGGGTGCCGCTTCGGCGTGGGCCACTGGCGGCTCGTCGTGAACCATGGGCAGCTGAGTGCCGACGTCATCCGGTAGCTCGGGTTCGACGACATCGGTCAACGGCGGCGGCGCCAGGGCCACCGGCGGCGCGGTCTCCGGCAGCTCGGAAACCTCGGGTTCCTCGGGCACTTCCAGCTCGACGCTGGTCACGCGCACCTGGTCGAGGCTGCCGGGCGCCGTCTCGCGCGGCTCGGGCGCCATCGCCTCGGTCGGCAGCTCGACCAGGCCGAGGCGCACCAGTTCCTCGAAATGGCTGGTCTCGGCGCCGGCCTTGAGCGCCAGGCTGAGCACTTCGCTGACGGGGCGTCGGCCGTCGACCAGCAACAGTATCGTGCGGTGGCGCTGCCCGAGCCCGCGTGTGCGATGGCGCAGTTCGTCCTGGCCGAGCGGCGTCTTGATGGGGGCGGTGGGCGTGGGCATCACCTTGTGCAGTGGATCGAATTCAGCGCCATTGTGGCGCCAGTGTGGTGTCCCAGCTCACCTCGACAGCGCGAGCTTGACGCCGAAGCCGATCAACAGCGCGCCGGCCAGCCGATTGAATGCCCGGGTGATGCGCGGGCTCGCTCGCAACCGGTCGGCCAGCCGGTGCGTGAGCAGCACCACGGCAGCAGCGTAAAGGAAGGTCAACGCGGCGATGGTCGCGGCCATGAAGGCGAAGGTCGGCAGGCCCTGGTGGCGTGCCGGGTCGACGAAGAGCGGGAAGAACGCCATGTAGAACACGATGGCCTTGGGATTCAGCAGCGTGATGCCCAGCGCCTGCCGGAAGTACTGACGCGGGCGGATGTTGATGACCGGTGCGTCGCCCGGCCGGGCAATGATCATGCGCAGGCCGATCCACGCCAGGTACGCCGCGCCCAGCCATTGCACCGCGCCGAAGGCCCATGGCGACGCCTTCAGTACGGCCGCCACGCCGGCCACGGCAAGCCACATCAGCACCTGGTCGCCGACGATGACCCCGGCGGTCGCCGCGAATCCGCCGCGCCGACCGCCCTTGCCGGTGGACGTGATGAGGGCCAGGTTGCCCGGACCCGGGATGAACAGGAACACGATCACCGCGGCGACGAATGCGCCATAGTCGGCCACTCCGAACATGCTTGCCTCCTGCACTGCGCGACCGAATCCGGCTCGGCCCGCGCGCAAGCATACGTGAGCGGCAGCCAATGCAGCAGTTGTCAACTGTGGGCACCCGGTCGCGGCGTGCCGCGCCGGCCCTGCACTGGGCTCAGTGCAAGGGATTGACCAGCACCGCCGGCATCGAGAACTCGCACCCGACCACCGTGCGTGCGTACAGGTAGTTGTCGCGGGCACGCTCACTGAGAGCGTCCATGTCCACGTGGCCGGCGGCGTCGCAGGGGAAGACATAGGCCCGCCCCTGGTCGACCAGCGACTGAAAGCGCAGCTCGTAGTGGGCGCCTGCCTGCGGGTTCGAGATCGACGGATTCATGATGCTTGCTCCTTGCCGGTGGGCACAAGGCGCAGTCGCACGCGCGCGGGGCGGATCAACGAGGGGCGACGCGGCACACGCCGGCCGCCGCGTCTCAACTCGCCCCGATCATTCGCGGCTGCACGTGGGTCTTTTCGAAGTCCTCCACCAAGTGGCGCGACGCGCCCTTGATGAGGGACACGGACATCTCTTTGAGCTGCTTGCTGAAGCCGGCCTGGGTGGTGATGCCCGCCAGGCTCAGCAGCATGTCGGCCAGCACGACCTGTTCGGTCACGCCGGTCTTCCATGGAATCGGGTCGGGGTTGCCGGGGCCGGAGCCGCCGGGCCACGGGATCGGCGGAAATGGCGGCCACGGCGGGCAGATGTCGTCGCCGTCTTCCCATCCCTGGATCAGGCCCTTGGTGCCCGACACGATCATCTCGCGCGCAAGCCCCGTCAGCCGCTCGCGTGCCGCCTGGTCCGTCAGGCGATTCGCAATGTCGCGCACGACGCCGCCGGTCCAGTACTCGACCACGGCCTGCGAGATCTTTTGGCTGTGCGGAATGATCGCGTCCCACGCCTCGGGCGGGATCTTCAGGAACGCGACCTTTGCGCTCAGCGAAAACGTCGTCTTTGCCATGTTTGGGGCTCCCTGTGTCGGCGCGGCACAACGACCGATTCGTTGTGCTCACACAGGAGTACGAGATTGCTCCGGCCCAGCGGACACCGATGCCGCCCGCATCGAGTTCAACCTAGGGATGCCGGCGAAGTGCGATCAGCCGCGCGGGTCGACGCCGCTGCGCGCGTCACCGCTGGCTGCGGCCCTTGCGCCGGTCGACCTCGGCGAGCTGCGTCTTCAGCAGGGCCTGCAGCACGCGCGCCGTGTCTTCGCTCATGCTCAGCAGCGTTGTCGGCGTCTTGCCTTCGGCGGCAGTCGACGGCAGCACCAGTGCGTCGATTTGCGCGTTGATGAGTCCGTGGCTGCTGGACATGGCCTTCACGCGCTGCATCTCGATGTTGTAGGTCTTCACTGAAGGTGCTCCGCGGGCGAGGGGGTGAACAACCGGGCGCTGACGGCGTCCGGTTGGTTGACGGTGCGCACGGCCGCATACGCCGCCGCCGCTTCCGGATAGCGCCGGCGCAGGTAGTTCAGCCACTGCTTGAGCCGGCCCGCGCGATGCCGCGGTTCGATGTGCGCGCGAATCAACTGCCAGAACTCGGCGATGAAGGGCAGCAGCGCCTGCCAGCTCAAGGCCGCATGGCCAGGCCGCGCGATGGCCAGGGCCAGGCCCGGATCGCTGACCATGCCGCGGCCGAGCATCAACGCGTCGCACCCGGAGACCTCGCGGCAGCGTGATGCATCTTCGCGGCTCCAGATCTCGCCGTTGGCGACCACCGGGATGGTGACGGCAGTGCGGACGTCGCTGATGCGTTCCCAGTACGCGGGTGGCCGGTAGCCATGCGCCTTGGTGCGGGCATGCACGACCAACTCGTCGGCGCCGCCGCTGGCAATGGCCTGCGCGCATTCGAGCGCACGCGTGTCGCACAGGTTGCCCAGGCGCATCTTGGCCGACACCGGCATCGATGGCGGCACCGCACGGCGCACGGCGCCCACCAGCTTGGCGAGCAGCTCCGGCTCGTCGAGCAGCGCGGCGCCACCGCGATGGCGGTTCACCACCTTGGCCGGGCAGCCGAAATTGAGGTCGATGCCGGCCGGGCCCAGAGCCGCGAGTTTGGCAGCGTTCTCCGCGAGGCAGACTGGGTCGGAGCCCATCAGCTGAGCGCGCACCGGCACACCGGCGCGTGTGCGCCCGCCATGCGCAAGCTCGGGCACGATGCGCAGGAACACGCGGTCGGGCAGCAGCGTGCCCGAGACGCGGATGAACTCGGACACGCAACGATCAATGCCGCCGATGCGCGTGAGGATGTCGCGCAGCGTGAAGTCGAGAAGCCCCTCCATCGGGGCGAGCAGGATGGTCATGGATGTACTGGTGGCGAATGGAGCAGTGTACGAAGCCTGAGCGATGATGGCGCCTGTTCGTCACCCCGGGAGATGCTCAGTGAAAGTTGTTCTCTTTGGCGCCTTGTTCGCCCTCATCGCCGCGCCGGCCGCTTGGGCGCAAGCCGACGCCGCCGCCTCCGCGGCCAAGGAAGCCGACGCGGTCGTCACGGCCAGCGGGCTGGTCTACCGCTCGTTGAAAGACGGCAGCGGCGCCAGCCCCGCGGCCACCGACACGGTGAAGGTGCACTACCGCGGCACCTTCCTCGATGGCCGCGAATTCGACAGTTCCTATGCGCGCAACGCGCCGGCCGAGTTCGCGCTGAACCGCGTGATCAAGTGCTGGACCGAGGGGGTGCAGCGCATGAAGATCGGCGGCAAGGCCCGGCTCACGTGCCCGGCTGCCATCGCCTACGGCGAGCGCGGCGCCGGCGGCGTGATCCCGCCGAACGCGACCTTGGAGTTCGAGGTGGAGCTGCTGGGGATTGCTGGGCGCTGACCGCGCTGCCTCGAATCACTCGAAGGGCCCCCCCTCGCCCTTCGCTTCACGCTCTATCGAATGGCGTCGGGCAGTTCGATCTTGACCTCCAGCACATCGAGGTTGTCCTGGCGCTCCAGGTGCACCTTGATGTCGTCGGCGCGGATCGACACGTACTTCGAGATCACCGCCACCAGTTCGCGCTGCAGCGCCGGCAGGTAGTCGGGCCGACTGCCGCCGCGGCCGCTGCGTTCGTGCGCCAGGATGATCTGCAGCCGCTCCTTGGCGACGCTGGCGGTCTTCTTCTTTTCGCCGAGCAGGAAGGTGAGGAATGACATGCGCTCACCTCCCGCCGAAAACGCGCCTGAGGAAACCCGGCCGCGCCGCGTCGACGAAGCGCATCGGCCTGTGCTCGCCGAGGAAGCGGCTGACCACGTCCTTGTACGCCTCGGAGACGTCGCTGCCCTTCATGTGCACCGCCGGCACGCCCTGGTTCGACGCGTCGAGCACGGTCTCGGATTCGGGCACCACGCCGATCAGCGGAATGCGCAGGATCTCCTGGATGTCGTCGAGCGACAGCATCTGCCCGCCCTGCACCCGGTTCGGGTTGTAGCGGGTGATCAGCAGGTGCTCCTTGATCGGCTCCTTGCCGTCGATGGCGCGGCGGGTCTTGCTGCTGAGCATGCCCAGGATGCGGTCGGAGTCGCGCACCGACGAGACTTCCGGGTTGGTCACGACCAGTGCCTCGTCGGCGAAGTGCATCGCCATCAGCGCGCCGGTCTCGATGCCGGCCGGCGAGTCGCAGACGATGTAGTCGAAGCCCATCTCGGCGAGTTCTTTCAGCACCCGCTCGACACCGTCTTGCGTCAGCGCGTCCTTGTCGCGCGTTTGCGAGGCGGCCAGCACGAACAGGTTGTCGCACTGCTTGTCCTTGATCAGCGCCTGGGTCAGCTTGGCTTCGTTGTGGATGACGTTGATCAGGTCGTACACCACGCGGCGCTCGCAGCCCATGATCAGGTCGAGGTTGCGCAAGCCCACGTCGAAGTCGATCACGGCCGTCTTGTGGCCGGAAAGCGCCAGGCCGGCTGCGAAGCTGGCACTGGTGGTCGTCTTGCCGACGCCGCCTTTGCCGGAGGTCACCACGATGATTTTGGCCATCGGTCGGGGGTCCTTTCAGAGTACGGAAGAGGTCATGATTTCAAGGCCTCGATGACGATCCGCTCGCCGTCGAGCCGCACCTGCGCCGGGCGCCCCAGCACGTCGGCGGGCAGTTCGGTCTCGGTGGTGCGGTAAATGCCCGCGATGGCGACCAGCTGCGGCTCCATGCAGGTCGTGAAGATGCGCGCGTCGGTGTTGCCGCGCGCGCCGGCCATCGCGCGCCCGCGCAGCGGCGCATAGACATGGATGTGGCCGTCGGCAATGACCTCGGCACCAAAGCTCACCACCGCAAGCACCACCAGGTCGGCCCCCTTCGCGTACACCTGCTGGCCCGAACGCAGCGGCTTGTCGATCACGACGGTTGCATTTGCCGGGCCAGGCACGCTCACTTCTCGAACGACCTCGCTGACGACCTCCTGCACCACGGTCTCGGCGCGCGCCGGCGCGCGGTCGTGTGCGTCGGTCAGGCCCGCCGCGCGAGCCGCCTCCATTTGGGCGCTACTGCCCCCTTTGGCGGCGACCGGCACCATCTTGAAGCGCCGCAGCAGCGCGATCAGCGCGGCGAAATCGATGGGGTCGGGTTCCTCGCGCAGCGCAGACAGGTCGATCGCCACCGGATCCTGGTCGAACAGGTCGGGCGCGTCGCCGAAGCGCAGCTCCAGCTCCTGTGCCAGCAAGGCGAGGTCGGTCGTTCGCAACACCAACGCGACCAGCGTCAGCGCGGCACTTTTCAGATCGAAGACGGCAGGCGCGTTCGCTAAGGGGGCAACAGCCATGGGGCAGCAAGAACTCGAATGGGCGCGAGTTTAACGGCTGTCCATGGTGGCGACGCGTTGCGCGTCTGTAAGAGATTGACGCGCCCGAGCCCGAGCCGCGTGCGCGGCTGAAGGACGACGGCGGCGCAACCGGGGCGGCCGCTTGCGCCAGCCTGCAATTCCATCGGCACCCCGTGGCGACGCCCGGGGTGCCTCAGCTGCCGCTCAGTGCCGGCGCGTGTCTTCGTGGATGCAGAGAATGTTGCCTTCGGTGTCGGTGAGCCAGGCGCACTTTTCGTCGCCGGTGGAGAACACGTGGTTCACCGTCTTCAGGTCGGGCAGGTCGTAGTCCTCGAACTTCACGCCGCGGCGCTCGAGATCCTTGATTTCGCGGTCGATGTTGTCCACCTCGAAACTCAGGGCGGTGTATTCGGCTGCCTTGCGGTCAGGCCGCGGAATGAGGGCCAGCGTGCCGCCATCGCCGCTGCGCATGACGAATGACCCGTCCGCATGCGCGCCTTCAGGCACGAGCCCCAGCTTGTCCTCGTAGAACCGGCGCGCACGATCTATTTGCACGACCGGAAGAATGGTGGTGAGGTGGGAGTTGGTCAGCATAGCGGGCTCCTTGCGTTGCAAGAACATGCGGCCGCGCGGGACTCGGACCGCGTTTAGTTATAGGTGACGCGCCGAGCGCAATCAAGACCGCAGCCGCCCACCCGGCGGCGCAGCGGGGCCGTGTCATGAAGCTTTCACACCCTGGCCGCAGCATCAGCGCTTCTTATCAATCCCATTCACAAGGACGGCGATGAAACACATGGCGCACAAGCTGATCGGACAAACCGCGTTGGCCGCGACAATCGGCCTCATGGCCCCCGCCGTGCTGGCTGAAGCGGGCGAGCACGAGCAATCCAACCGCCACACGTTCAGCTTCGCGCTGTGGGGCGACATGCCCTACATCACCCCGGGCATCACCGACACCCAGACGCCGAAGATCGCCCCGCTGGTGGCGGACATCAACGCCGCAAAGGTGGCGTTCACGGTATTCGACGGCGACATCAAGAGCGGCAGCTCGCTGTGCACCAACGACGTCTACGCAACGGCCGCCAACACCTTCAACTCGTTCAAGGCGCCGATGGTCTACGTGCTCGGCGACAACGAGTGGACCGACTGCCATCGCACCAACAACGGCGGCTACAACAACCTCGAGCGGCTGACCTACATCCGCCAGACGATGTTCGCGAGCCCCTACAGCTTCGGCCATCGGCCGTTCGTGCTCGAGCACCAGGGTCCCCTGGCCGGGCTGTATGTCGAGAACACGCGATGGAAGTACGGCGACGTGGTGTTCGTCGGCCTGAACGTGCCCGGCAGCAACAACAACCTGGTGAAGCCGGGCGAGTGCCTGAGTGCCAAGAGCGTGCGCACGCAGGTGGACTGCGACGCCGACACCGCCGAGTACGTCGCCCGCGACGCGGCCAACATCCAGTTCCTGAAGGACACGTTCCAGAAAGCCAGGGCCGAACGCTCGGTGGGCGTGATGGTGATCATCCAGGCCGACCCGGGCTTCGACCTGCCCGAAACCGAGACGCTCAACGAGCGCGCCCTGCCGGGCTACGAGGGCTACACGGCGTTTCTCAATACGCTCGCGAGCGAAACCGCCGCCTTCGCCGGGCAGGTGGTGCTGGTGCATGGCGACACGCACTTCTTCAAGATCGACAAGCCGCTGTTCGACCAGGCGCACCTGCTGCCCAACTTCACCCGCGTCGAAACCTTCGGCAGCCCGAACGTCCACTGGGTCAAGGTGTCGGTCGATCCGCACAGCCGCAACGTGTTCACCTTCGAGCCGATGATCGTGCCCGGCAACTGACCATCGGGGCCGCGACACAACAACCCTGCTGGGTGCAGGCGTCTGAACTTTGGGCGGTGGGCGAGGGTCACAATAAGCCTCAACTCAGGAGGCTCTTATGCGACCCTCTGCCCGTGTGCTGATTCTGGGGTGCTTCGCCGCGGCTGCTGGTATGGCGCAGGCGGGCATTGTCACGGTCTCGTTCGTCGATTCGGCGCGCTTCGCCGATGCCGGCACCACGCCGTCGGACGAAGCCGCCAATCTGCGAGCCATCTCGCAGCACCTGCAGGCCATGGGCAAGCGCTACCTGGCGCCCGATCAGCTGTTGAAGGTCGAGGTGCGCGACGTCGACCTGGCCGGCAACGTCTGGCCGATGCGTCGGCGCCCGGGGACCAATGTGCGCATCGTCAAGGGCATGGCCGACTGGCCGCGCATCAATGTTCGCTATACCTTGGAATCGAATGGCAAGGTGCTCAAGAGCGGTGAAGAGAGCATTGCCGACATGGACTATCTGCGTCGGCTCAGCCGTTACGACACCTCCGAGCCCTTGCGCCACGAGAAGCAGATGCTCGACGACTGGTTCAGGGCCCGCTTCGCCGACATCCGGCCGGGCACGGACTGAAGCCGCACGGGCGGCGCCGCGCGCACATGCAGCGCCCGCTCAGTGCATGTCGCAGGGCTGAACGGCCGGCACCGAGACCTCGCGCCCGATCACCGTGCGGGCATAGAAGTAGTTGTCGCGGGCCCGATCGCTGAGCGCGTCCATGTCGACACGGCCGGCGGCGTCACACGGGAAGGCATAAGCGCGTCCCTCGTGGAACAGCGAGCGGAAGCGCAACTCGTAGTGGGCACGTTCCTGCGAAGACATTGTCGAAGCGTTCATGATCTGTGCCCCTTCAAGGCGTGAGATTCAGCCTGCCCCCAGCGTACGCAGCGTCGACGGCTCGCACCATCGGCCGCCGACGATTCAGGGTGTCGGACGACGGCGACGCCGGCTGTACGAATTGCACTGACAAACTCGCCGGGCCTTGTGTCACTTCTACGCGGCGCCGGCTGGGACGGATGCAACCCGAAACGCATGGGTTCAGCTTAGGCAGCCCATGAAAACGCCAAGCCAACCAAGCGCATCGTTGCGAAACGACGGGTGAACGGTTGGCGTCTGGCGTGTATCGGCCCGGCCTCGGCCGGCGCCGAGCCGCATCAATGTGGCTGAATGCCCCCAGCGATGCGACGCGGGTGCCGTCGTCTCAGTCGACCGCCCGTGCCTGGCTTTGCCACGGCGTCCACAGCACGCCGGCGCCGACACTGAGGTTGCTGCTTTGGCGCAACAGCGGGCTGTCGGCATTGGCCGATCCGCGCAGCGACATGCCGCGCGCCGTCACGAACCACGACAGCTTGCTGCTGTGGCGGCCGCTGAGCGTCAGGGTCGCCTCGGTGCCGAGGTAGCCCGCTCGCGCCACGTAGGCAGGGCGCGTGGGCGTGGCCTGGCCCGGTTCGACTTCGTAGAAGTAGCGATTCAGCTCCCGGCTGGCCCAGGTCGGGCCCACCGAAAAGGCCAAGGCCGCCGGCATCCCGGCCAGCGGGGCCCAGCGCCAACGCAGCTCCGGGTCGATCGCCACGCCGCGCCCGTGAATATGGCGGAAGTCGGTCGACATCAGCGCGCGGGCCTTGAGATGCAGCGTCGGGCTGCCGAAGTTGCCGCGCAAGCCCTTGTAGATGAGCTGCGGGCCAAAGCCGAACAGATAGTCCAGGTCCGGCATGCCTTGGCGCGCGTCGTTGTTGCGTGCGTTGAAGGCGGCGCTGGCCGACAGGTCGAACTCGAAGTCGCTGGTGTTGAGCAGACGCCCGCGGATGCCGTCGCGATCCACCCGCAAGATCGGGCCGCGATAGATGAGCAAGGGCGCGACAAGGCTGCGCCAGTGCGTCTGATCGGCCCCGGGGTAGTCGCTCACCCGCCCGCCGCCGAGCACGAGCCCCACCTCCCAACGCGGGCGCGCGGCCGAATCGTCGATCGGCGCCTCGGACGCTGCGGCCTGGGCCCGCGCCGCCAGTGGGGCCAAGGCCGCCAGCGCGGCAGCACCAATACATCGAATCGCATCGTTCCATCGAAACACGCAGCCCCCTCGACCCCGACGCCGGCGGGGCACGGCCAGCACTGTAGCGTCGAGCGCGACGCCGGCGTCAGCCCACCACGCATCGGCGCGAATTGGGGGCCTGCACCGGCCGAGCGACGACATGCAAGTGCAGTAAGCGGTGGTAATTCACGTTCATGCCCTGGGGACGGCTCCGATATCTTGTGGCACACCCCAACGCGAACAACAAGGATTTGTCATGAACCGAGTTCTCTGCTGGCCGCACACGCCGATCTTCCCGGCCCTGCTCGAGCCGGTGAAGCACGGTCGCTTCGAGACCCGCGTGACCGACAAAGGAATGATCCGCCTCGATCTGCCCCTCGGTGCTGTCGAGATGAAGTTCTCCAGCCCGCAGCACCAGTTGGAGCCGGGAGCGCAGGTCTACGTGTGGTGGAAAGGCGGCGGGTTCGTCTGCGCACCGGCGAGCGAGATCGAGACCGAAGAAAGCGAATCGCGCAACATCGCCGAACGCGTGCTGCTGGCGCGCTCCCAGCTCGCCTCGGCCCGCAAGGAGCGGCAGGCGCGGCTTGCCGCCCATGTCGACATCGTCGTCGACGAGACCGACAGCCCGGCGCACGCGAGCGCGTGACTCAGCGGCGCGGCTTGCGTGCGCCGAACAAGCCGCGAACAAAACCGGGCTCGGCACGCGCCGCCGGGTGCGTTCGTGTGACCAGCAGCGCCGATGCGAGGTACAGCGCGTTGAGCAGCCGACTGGCCCGCTCGAGGCTGATGCCGGGCCAGGTGGTCATCTCGCGCAGCGAAACCGATTCGCGCCGCAGCCGTTCGGCCGCCGAGCCGAGTGCACCCGGCGCAACCAAGCCCTCGCTGGCCAGATTCTTGAGCGCACGGTAGGCGGCCGTGCCGCCGATCTCGGCCAGCAGCATCGCACGCGGCCCGCCGAGGGCCATCGCCCACAGCAAGGGAGCCAGCGGCCGGTAATGCTCGGCCTGCGCCACGCGTTCGAACATCCAGTGCCCCGGAGGCCGAACCCCGGGCGGCTCGACGCCGATCAGACTCAGATCGGCCAGGTTCGCCGGTGACGCCTGCACCATGTCGCGTGGCGAGTGGTAAAGCATCTGCAACGGAAACAGCGTCACCGGCCAGACCAGTTCCTCGTGCTGCAGGTAGAGCAACGCCGCTTCGCGGTGGCGCAGGCAGGCGGCGATGACTTCCAGCACGTCGCCGCCGCCCGCGGCGTACTCCAGGCCGTGCAGGTCCGCAAGCAGCGTCGTCGGCAGCACGCTCGCGGCGGTCAGCGGCGTGTAGCCGCTGGTGCCGGTTTCCTGGCGCACGCGCTCGAACTCGCTGACGCGCCACAGGGTGGAGTCTTCGAAGTCGCGCACGGCCTGACCTACTGTTGTTCATGCTCTACGAACAACTGGCCATGTCAAGGCCCACGAGGGCGTACTGTCAGCCTGACCAGGCCACCAGTTCCGGCCCCGGCGCCTCTTCTTCGGCGTTTTCGCCAAAGAAGCCGCCGCTCGGGTGCGCCCACAAGCGCGCATAGAGCTCGCGCGCGAGCAAGGTGCGGTGATCGCCCTCTTCCACGATATGGCCCTTGTCGAGCACGATCCGCCGGTCCGTCGCCACGTGACCCAGTTGCGGCATGAATGCCAGGAGCGCCAGCACATCCAGCGCCAGCCACGTCAGGGAGGGCGACAGCAGCCACGCCGCGAAGCCGGGCTGGCAACGCGGCCTCTCGGCCACGCCGACGAGCAGGACCTCGTTGCCGTAGACTGCCGCCAAAGCCCTGCAAGGGAGCATGCCAATGCAAGCCACTGCAATGCAAGCCACTGCGGCACGACAGCCCCGCGCAGCGACGATCCTGATCGTCGACGACATGCCCGCCAACCTCGACGTGGTGACCAGCCATCTCGAACGCCAGGGCTATTGCGCGGTGGTGGCTCAAAGCGGCGACGAAGGCATCGAGCGCGCCGAGTTCGTGCAGCCGGACCTGATCCTGCTCGACGTGATGATGCCCGGCCCCGACGGATTCGAGACCTGCCGCCGCCTGAAGGCGAACGCGCGCACGCGCGACATCCCTGTCATCTTCATGACGGCGCTGTCCGACACGGCCGACAAGCTCACCGGCTTCGCGGCCGGGGCGGTTGACTACGTCACGAAGCCGCTCAACGGCGCCGAGGTGCTGGCGCGCATCGACACGCACCTCACGCTGTACGCGCTGCGCCAGCAACTGGCCGCGCAGAACGCGCTGCTGCAGCAGGAGATCGCGGCGCGCGCCGAAACGCAGGCGGCACTGCAGCGCTCGAACACCGAGCTCGAACAGCTGGCCTATGTGGCGTCGCACGATATGCAAGAGCCGCTGCGGATGATCGCGAGCTACTTGCAGCTGGTGGCGCAGCGCTACCATGGCCGGCTCGACGCCGACGCCGACGAGTTCATCGGCTACGCCGTCGACGGCGCCAAGCGCATGCAGGCGTTGATCAACGACTTGCTCGCCTATTCGCGCGTGGGCACCAAGGCGCGGCCATTCCAGCCGACTGCCACGCTGAGCACGCTGCAGACCGCGATGACCCAGTTGCGCATGGCCATCGAGGAGAGCGGCGCGCAGATCACGCACGGCGTGCTGCCCACGGTCATGGGCGACCCGACGCAGCTGCTGCAGCTGTTCCAGAATCTGCTGGCCAACGCAATCAAGTTCCGGCGCGATGTTGCGGTGCAAGTGCATGTCGACGCCGAAGCGGTAGAAGGCGCCTGGCGCTTTTCGGTGCGCGACAACGGCATCGGCATGGAGTCCGATTACTTCGAGCGCATCTTCGTGCTGTTCCAGCGGCTGCACGGCCGCAGCGAATACCCCGGCACCGGCATCGGCCTCGCGCTGTGCAAGAAGATCGTCGAGCGGCACGGCGGCAGCATCACGGTCGAGTCGCAACCCGGCGTCGGCTCGACCTTCCGCTTCACCATCGCGCGCTCGGACGAGAGCTGAGACGTTTGCCCCCACGTCGCTTCGCTCCTGCCCCCCACGGGGGCGCTCAGCCGGCTTGAGGCGGCTCGGCGCCGGCTGGGAAGGTTTCAGTTCGCCGCCGGGGCCACCACGCCGTACTTGTCGGCGGTCTCGCGTACCTTGCCGGCCTTCACCAGCTTCCGCAGCGCGGTCATGAACTCTTGCGCGCGTTGCTCGCTCACCTTCGCGCGCGACAAGCCGATGCTGTATGCAGTCTTGCTCACGACACCGGCCACTCTCAGGTCGGCAATGTTCTCCTGCTTGACGAGGTAGTTGCCGACGTCGACATTCGCGAACGCCGCGCCGCGCTCGCCGTAGCGCATGCTGCTGAGCTTCTTGAGCAGGGTGACGTTGTCAACTTCGATGAGCGTTCGCAGCGTGGGCACGGCTCGCGCCAATTCGTCTACGGCGCGCGACGCGGCCGACGGACCGAAGGCGCCGACGGTGTAGCCCGCCAGGTCGCTCGGTTGGTGGTACGTCAGCGTCGACGACTTGTGCACGAACACGGCGTAACCGGAGTCGATGATCGGCGGCGTGACGTAGAAGAACTGCCGGCGCTCTGGGATGTCCACGATCGCATAGATGCCGTCGACGTAACCATCCTCTGCCAGCTTCAACGCGCGTCGCCACGGATACACCTCGAGCTTGCACTGCACCTTGATCGCCTCGCAAACCGCACGCACGGTGTCCGACATCGGCCCCGCGGCTGCGCCGTTTTCTTCATAGGTGAACGGAGGAAACGGATCGACCACGAAGGTCATCGTCGAGTCGGCCCGCGCTGCACCCGAAAGCAGCGTGAACGCCAGCGCCGCCAACACCGTCAAACGGCCACATACCGGCATGTCAGGGCGCCATAATCGAGTCGGTCGTGGCCACTCGCTTGGTGAGGAATCACATTGCGTTCCCATGTTTGCGCCCCCATCGTTGACGCGACGCCGGCCGGTGCACCCCGCCTTGCCCACGCACGAGCCGCCTGGAATCATCCAACCGCCCGCGAACACACCAAGGGTTCCGGGGTGGAGCCGCGATGCGTCTGAAGCTTCGCATGTCGATTGTGCTCGCAGTGGTGGGCGGCCTGCTCTTCCCGGCGGCCGTCGGCAGCCTGATGACGCTCGACTACCAGAAGCAGACGCTGGCGGCGCGGCTGTCGAGCGACCATGCGCGGCTGACCGAGGCCCTGGCGCTGGGCGCCGAAGATCCACTCTGGAACGTCAACCCCGACGGTGCCCGGCCGCTGTTCGAGTCGGTGCTCAGCGACGAACGCGTAGTGCAGGTCGCCATCCGCGATGCGCGCTTCGGCGTCTTCTTGTTCGACGAGCGTCCGCAGCGTCGCAAAGGGCAGCAGTTCACGCTGCGGCGCGACGTGCTCCATGGCGGTACCGTGATCGGCGACGTGTTCGTCGAGATGGACACCGGCCAGTTCGAGGCTGGCGTGGCGCGGGCCCGGACCATCCTGATCCTGACAGTGCTCGGCCAACTGCTGTTGAGCGTGGTACTGATCGTCGGTTTGCTGAACGCGCGCTTGCTCGCGCCGATCAGGCAGCTGATGCGCGACTCCGATCGGCTCGCGCGGCGCGAACTGGCCGAGCCCTTCGTCTGGCAACGCGACGACGAGCTGGGCAGCCTGGGCAGCGGGCTGGAGCGCACGCGCCAGGCGCTGCGGGCCTTGTTCGGCGAGCTGGAAACCAAGAACCAGCAGTTGCACGCCGACATCGAACGGCGCATCGACGTCGAGCGGGAGCTCGAGCGCCATCGCGAGCACCTGACAGAGCGCATCGACGAACGCACGGCTGAGCTGCAGGTCGCCAAGGAACGCGCCGAGGTGGCCAACCGGGCCAAAAGCGCGTTCCTGGCCAGCATGAGCCACGAACTGCGCACGCCGCTCAACGCCATCCTCGGCCATGTGCAGCTGCTGCAGGACCACGCGGGGTTCGACGAACGCACCACGGCCGGCTTGCACACCATCCGACGAAGCGGCGAGCTGCTGCTGGCGCTGATCAACGACGTGCTCGACCTGTCGTCCATCGAGGCGGGCAAGCTGGAGCTGAACCCCGACGCGGTCGACCTGCCCGCCTTGTTGCGCACCGTGGCCGACATGATCCGCGTGAAGGCGCAGGAGAACGGTCTGAAGTTCACGCTCGACGCCGCCGGCGACGTGCCGCAGCGCGTTCTGGTCGACGAGAGGCGCTTGCGCCAGGTGTTGCTGAACCTGCTGAGCAACGCAGTGAAGTTCACGGCGAGCGGGCACGTGGCGTTGACGGTGCGCGCGTGGCAGGTTGCCGATGGCCGGGTGCGCTTGCGCTTCGAGGTCGAAGACAGCGGCGTCGGCATCGACGCCACGCAGCTCGAGGCGATCTTCAAGCCGTTCGAACAGACGCCCGATGCGCAGCGCCGTTTCGGCGGCACCGGGCTCGGCTTGTCGATCAGCCGTGCGCTGGTCCGTCTGATGGGCAGTGAAATCCACGTCGACAGCCGCATTGGCGACGGCAGCCGCTTCTGGTTCGAGCTCGAACCGCCGGTGCTGCCCGCCGCCGGCGAGACGGGCGCGCCGCCGGCGCGAATCATCGTCGGCTACCGGGGCGCGCGCCGCACGGTGCTGACGGTCGATGACGTCGAGACAAGTCGCACTCCGCTGGTGCATTTCCTGAGCGCGCGCGGCTTCGATGTCTATGAGGCGGAAAACGGCGCAGCCGCGCTCGAACAAGCCCAGACCGTGCGCCCCGACCTGATCCTGATGGACGCCCGAATGCCGGTGATGGACGGCCTCGAGGCGACGCGCCGGCTGCGACAGCTGCCGGCCCTGAGCCAGGTTCCGATCATCGCGGTGTCGGCCAGCGCGTCGCCCGCCGACCAGCAAGCCAGCCTGTCCGTCGGCGCCAACCTGTTCCTGCCCAAGCCGATCGATCTGCACCGCCTGCTCGACGAAATCGGCCGCCTGTTGCAGTTGGCCTGGATTTCCGATGCCGACGAAGCCATGGCGGCGGCAACGGCCGAACCGGCGGCACCGCCGGGCGACGAAATCGAAACCCTGTACCGGCTGGCCCAGATCGGCAACATGCAAAGCATTCGCCTGCAGGCGGACCATCTGGCGACCCTGGACGAGGCCTACCGTCCGCTGGCGCAGCGGCTGCACGCGCTGGCCGAGCGCTACCAGTCGCGCGCCATCCTCGAGCTGGTGAAGAAGTTACGCGACGCCCGGGCGGCGTCGTAGGCAGGCGCAGTTCGAACGCGGGAAAGCCAGATGTCCCTGCCGGTGCCACAGGTCTATATTGGGCAGCGAACGACAACGGAAGGTCGCCACATGACCGCGCCAGACTCACCCAGAGCCATCGAAATCTTGATGGTTGAAGACAACCCTGGTGATGTGCGGCTGACGCGCGAGGCGCTGAAAGGCAGCAAGATCTGGGTCCAGCTGAGCGTCGTCGACGATGGCGTCGCGGCACTCGACTTCCTCTACCAGCGCGGGGCACACACCGGGGCGCCGCGCCCGGATCTCATTCTGCTCGACCTCAACCTGCCCAAGAAAGACGGCCGCGAGGTGCTGGCGGCGATCAAGTCCGACCCGGCGCTGAAGACCATTCCGGTGGTGATCCTCACCACCTCGCAGGCAGAAGAAGACGTGCTGCGCGCCTACAAGCTGAGCGCGAACTGTTACGTCACGAAGCCGGTGGACTTCGACCAGTTCACGCGCATCGTGCGCACCATCGAACAGTTCTGGCTCATCGTCGTCACGTTGCCGCCGAAATGACAGATCCCGCGCCGATCAAGGTCTTGCTGATCGAAGACAGCCCAGCCGACGCCCGGCTGATCGAGCTGATGCTGGCCGATGCCCCGGGCCTGGAATTCGAGTTCGGCTGGGTCGACAACCTGACGCACGGCATCGCGCGCTTGCGCAGCAGCCCGCTCGACGTGGACGTGGTGCTGCTCGATCTCGGGCTGCCCGAAAGCAGCGGGCTGGACACCTTGCAGCGCCTGCTCGCGCACAGCTCGGACGTGCCGACGCTGGTGGTGCTGAGCGGGCTGACCGACGAAGGCATCGCGGTGCAGGCCTTGCAATCGGGCGCGCAGGACTACCTCGTCAAGGGGCAGGTCGACAGTGCCTTGCTGGTGCGCGCCATTCGCTACGCGATCGGGCGCAGCCAGGCCTAAGAGGCGCTGCGCCAGGCGCACGCCGAGCTCGAGGCGCGCGTGGCCGAGCGCACCGCGGAGCTGGCCCAGGCGGTCGACGCGCTGCACGCCGAGATCCGCGAAAAAGAACGCGCCGAAGCAGAGCTGCGCAGCCATCGCGACCACCTCGAAGACCTGGTCAAGGAGCGCACCGCGGAGTCGATCGCCGCCAAGGAAAGGGCCGAGGTCGCCAACCTCGCGAAGAGCGCGTTCTTGGCCAACATGAGCCATGACCTGCGCACGCCCTTGAACGGCATCCTCGGTTTCGCGCAGATCCTCGAAATGGACGGCTCGCTGACCGAACACCAGCGCGTCGGCGTGGGCGCCATCCGCCAGAGCGGCGAGCATCTGCTGACGCTCATCAACGACATCCTCGACATGGCAAAGATCGAGGCCGGCAAGTTCGAGATCTTTCCGTCCGATTTCGACCTGCGCAAATTCCTGCAGATCATCGCCAGCATCATCCGCGTCAAGGCCGAACAGAAGCCGGCGCTGGAGTTTGTTTGCGATTTCGCACCCGACCTTCCCACCGCGATTCACGCCGACGAGAGGCGCCTGCGCCAGGTGCTGCTCAACTTGCTGGACAACGCCGTCAAGTTCACCGACGCTGGCCAGGTCACCTTGCGGGTTCGCTTCATCGCGCCGTCGCGCCTGCGCATCGAGGTGAAAGACAGCGGCACCGGCATGAGCGAGGAGCAGCTTGCGCGCCTGTTCCAGCCGTTCGAGCAACTTGGCGACGTGCAGCACCGCAGTGCGGGCACCGGCCTGGGCCTCGTGATCAGCCGCGAGTTCGTGCGCCTGATGGGCGGCGATATCGCAGTGCACAGTCGTGCCGGCGTGGGCACTTCGTTCTCGTTCGAGCTCGACGTTCCGGTGGCCCACCTGGCCGTGTCGGCACTGCCGTCGGTCGAGCGCATCGTCACCGGCTACCGCGGGCCGAAGAAGACAGTCCTGGTCGTCGACGACGTGGCCGAAAACCGCGCCGTGATCGTCAAGATGCTGGCGCATCTCGGGTTCGACATGATCGAAGCCGCCACCGGCCACGACGGCCTGCGCGAGGCCCAGGCGAGGGTGCCCGATCTGATCCTGATGGACATCGTGTTGCCCGACATTGGCGGCCTCGAGGTGATTCGCCGCTTGCGTCAATTGCCGGCACTGCGCAGCGTACCCATCGTCGCAGTGTCGGCCAGCGCAAGCAGCGACGTGCAGGACCAGGCCGTCGCCGCCGGCGCCAACGCGTTCCTGCCCAAGCCGGTCGATCTCAAGCAGCTGCTGCAGCGCACGTCGAGCTTGCTGCACCTGGCGTGGACCGATGTCGCCGAAGCGGCCAGCGAACGGAGCGGCCGCGCCTTCAGAGCTTGAATTCGAGCCGCGGCTGCCACCGGACGTGTTGTTCATGCTCTACGAACAACTGGCCATATCAAGGGCCACGAGGGCGTCGCGTCGGCGAAACTAGGCCACCAGCTCCGGCCCCGGCGCCGCTTCTTCGGCGTCTTCGCCGAGGAAGCCACCGCTCTGGTGTGCCCACAAGCGCGCATAGAGCCCGCCGCGCGCGAGCAATGTGCGGTGATCGCCCTCTTCGACGATACGGCCTTTGTCGAGAACGATCAGCCGGTCCATCGCGGCGATGGTCGACAGGCGGTGCGCGATGGCGACGACGGTCTTGCCCTCCATCAGCCGATACAGGCTGGCCTGGATCGCGGCCTCGACCTCGGAGTCGAGCGCGCTGGTGGCTTCGTCGAGCAGCAGGATCGGGGCGTCTTTCAGCATCACGCGCGCGATGGCGATGCGCTGGCGCTGGCCGCCCGACAGTTTGACGCCGCGCTCGCCGACGTGGGCGTCATAGCCGCGGCGGCCCTTCGGGTCGGTGAGGCCCTGGATGAAGTCGTGCGCCTCGGCGCGCTTGGCCGCGGCCACCATGTCGGCGTCGGTCGCATCGGGTCGGCCGTAGAGGATGTTGTCGCGCACCGAACGATGCAACAGCGAGGTGTCCTGCGTCACCATGCCGACCTGCGCGCGCAGGCTGTCCTGCGTGACGTGGGCGATGTCCTGGGCGTCGATCAGCACGCGGCCGCGCTCGACGTCGAAGAAGCGCAGCAGCAGATTGACGACGGTCGATTTGCCGGCACCCGAGCGGCCGACCAGACCGATCTTCTCGCCGGCGCGGATCTGCAGCGACAGCCGGTCGATGACGCGGCGCGCGTCGGGGCCGGTGGCGCCATAGGCGAAGCTCACCTGCTCGAAACGAATCTCGCCGCGCTGCACCCGCAGCGGCCGCGCGTCGGGCCGGTCGACCACGGCGTGCGGGCGCGACAGCGTGTTGATGCCGTCCTGCACCGTGCCGATGTGTTCGAACAGCGACGACAGTTCCCACATGATCCAGTGCGAAATGCCGTTCAGCCGCAGTGCCATCGCGGTCGCCGCGGCGACCGCGCCGACGCCCACCTGGCCTTGCATCCACAGCCACAGCGTGGCGCCGGCGGTGCTGGCGATCAGCAGCATGCTCAAGCTGTGATTGACGATCTCGAAGCCGCTCACCAGGCGCATCTGCGCGTAGGCGGTGAGCATGAAGTCCTGCATCGCGCCGCGCGCGAAGGCGGCCTCGCGCTGCGCGTGGGAGAACAGCTTCACGGTGGCGATGTTGGTGTAGGCATCGGTGATGCGCCCGGTCATCAGCGAGCGTGCGTCGGCCTGTTCCTTGGCCACGGTGCCGATGCGCGGCACGAAGTACGTGAGCGCCACCCCGTAGAGCGCGAGCCAGGTCAAGAACGGCGCCAACAGCCAGGCGGCAAAGCCGCCCATCACGGCGACCATCGTGACGAAGTAGATGGTCACGAACACCAGGATGTCGGCCACGATCATCCAGGTGTCGCGCACGGCGAGCGCGGTCTGCATCACCTTGGCGGCGACGCGGCCGGCGAACTCGTCCTGGTAGAAACTCATGCTCTGGCTGAGCATCAGGCGGTGGAAGTTCCAGCGCAGCAGCATCGGGAAGTTGCCCGCCATCGCCTGGTGTTTCAGTATCGTCTGCAAGGCCACCACCAGCGGGCTCGCCAGCAACACGCCGGCGAGCAGCAGCAGGCTGCCGCGCTGTTCGGTCCACAGGCGCGCCGCCGGCACCTGGGCGAGCCAATCCACCACGCGACCGAGCACGCTGTACAGCAGCGCCTCGAACACGCCGATGACGGCGGTGAACAGGGTCATCGCGGCCAGGTACGGCCGCAGGCCGCGGGTGCAGCTCCACAGGAATGCGAAGAACGACTTCGGCGGCGGCGCCGGCATCGCATCCGGATACGGATGCACCAGCTTTTCGAACACTCTGAGCACGCGGGGTCTCCGTCTACTTTGTCGGTCGGTCCGATCTCGGGCGGATGGCCCGTGCGGTGGCCGAAAGCCTCGCAAGCGTAGCGGATTCGTGGGCCCCGAGCGGCCCGGCTTAGCATTTGCCGGTCCCCGCCCCAACTGCATCGCCGAGCCGCCCCATGAGCACCGTTCACACCGCGCCCGCCACGCCGGATCGTCGCGACGACATCGCCGCGGTGATGCTCGACTGCGGCGACGCCAGCCACTGCTGGTGCGCCTTCTGGTCGCGCCCGCGAGCCGAATTCCAGCGCGATTGGGGCGCCGGAAATCGCCGCTGGTTCATGGCCCGCCTCGACGCGGGGCCGCGCCCGCCCGGCGTGCTCGCCTACCTCGACGGTGAACCGGCGGGCTGGTGCGCGGTGGCGCCGCGCAGCGATCACTCGCGGCTGGCGCGCTCGCGCAACCTGGCCGCGGTGGACGACGCGCCGGTCTGGTCCATCACCTGCTTCGTCATCGCCAGGCGCTTTCGCCGGCACGGCCTGACGCGCTCGTTGATCGACGCCGCCGTGTCATTGGCGCGTGAACACGGCGCCGAGTGGGTCGAAGCCTATCCGGTGGACCCGCAACGCAAGATGGGTTCGGACGAGCTCTACACCGGTCTGCTGTCGGTGTTCAACGCCGCGGGTTTCACCGAAGTGCAGCGGCGCGCGCCGGCGCGGCCGATCGTGCGGTTGCGGCTGCTGCGCTGACGCGGGCCGAACCGAATTGACCGACCTTCCGCGGCCAATCGCTACCCGGCAGTGGCCGGCGGATCGAGCGGTGTCACGGATCAGTATCGGAAACCAGACGCCGCACGTCCGCCATGAAACGCTCGTAGTCCAGCGGCTTGGTCCAGTAGTCGTGGGCGCCGCCGCCTCGGGCGTCAGCGGGAGAAACCCTCTCTCGAAGGTGATTCGCGTCAAGGCGCGAAGGAAACGATGCGCAGTTCACGTTCGGCGCAGCCTGTCGCATGATGGCAGGCATGAACAACCCACAGCCGCGCAACCCGCTGCATGGCATCACGCTCGAAGCGATGTTGACCGAGCTGGTCGCTCACTTCGGCTGGCCGGGGCTGGCGCAGCGCATCAGTCTTCGCTGCTTCAGCAGCGACCCGAGCGTCGCCTCCAGCCTGAAGTTCTTGCGCAAGACCCCGTGGGCACGCGAAAAGGTCGAGGGCCTGTATCTGTTCATGCGGCGCGAGCACGCACGCAATGCGCGTTGACGCCGCGCTCGCCGCCCTGCGCGAACAGGCCCGGCCGGCTGAACTGGCCGGCATGGCGCGGTTCGGCATCAACATCGAGCGGCGGCTCGGCCTGTCGATACCGCAGCTGCGGCGCCTGGCCAAGGCGCTGGGCCGCGACCATGGGCTCGCCCTGGCCTTGTGGGACAGCGGCATTCCCGATGCGCAGATCCTCGCCGGCTTCATCGCCGACCCGGCCCAGATCACCTCGCGGCAGATGGACGCCTGGGTGAAGGACATGCAATCCTGGGACGTCTGCGACCAGGTCTGCGGCAGCGCGTTCCTCGGCTCCGCGCTCGCCTGGCGCAAGGTGGCGGCGTGGGCCACGCGGCGCGACGAGTTCGTGCGCCGCGCCGCATTCGCATTGCTGGCCACGCTGGCGGTGCACGACAAGGCAGCCGACGACGCGCGCTTCATCGCGGCGTTGCCGCTCATCGAGTTGGCCGCCAGTGACGAGCGCAACTTCGTCAAGAAGGCGGTGAACTGGGCCCTGCGCAACATCGGCAAACGAAATCCGGCCTTGAAGGTGCATGCCGTCGCTTGTGCGCGGCGTCTGCGCGCGACCGACTCGCGCGCAGCACGCTGGGTCGCCGCCGACGCACTGCGCGAGCTCGATCGCACGGCGCCAGCGCCAGCGCGCATGTCCCGAACATCGCCGACGGTGGCAACATCGTGAGTTAGCGCATCCTCCTGCCGATCCCCCATGCCGCTGCGCCGCGTCGTCCTCCCCCGCCATGCCGGCGGCCGCCTGTGGCTTGCGTCCATGCCTGGTCGCTTCGAGTCCTGGGGCGAGTTCGTCGCGGCATCGCGGCGCGCTCGGCTGGCGCTCACGGTGTGCCTCGCGCCGCCCGACGAAGTGGCCGCGCTGTCGCCGGCGTACTGGCAGGCCATCGGCGAGGGTTCGTTGCCGTTTCGCTGGCTCAACCTGCCGATGCAGAACTTCGGGCTGCCCGCCGATCTGCCGGCCTTTCGCGATGGCATCGCCCAGTGCGCCGCCAGCCTGGTCGCCGGTGATGCGGTGCTGCTGCACTGCGCGGCGGGCATCGGCCGCACCGGCACCGCAGCGGTGTGCGTGCTCAAGCAACTTGGGTTGCCCACCGACGACGCGATGCGGCGCGTGCGCGACGCCGGCTCCAACCCCGAGACTGCGTTGCAGTCGGGGCTGGCGGACCAATTCTGAACATGCACGGCGTGGAAGTGCTGTTCGCCGACGCGTCACTGGTGGCGCTGAACAAGCCGGCCGGCACGTTGTCGGTGCCCGGCCGCGGCGACCACAAGCAGGACTGCCTGGCCACGCGGGCACAGGCGATGTTCGCCGACGCGCTGGTCGTGCACCGCCTCGACATGGCGACCTCGGGCGTGATGCTGATGGCACGCGGCATCGAGGCGCAGCGCCGGCTCAGCCGTGCGTTCGCGCGGCGCGAAGTGCACAAGCGCTATGTCGCCGTGGTTTCCGGTCGCGTGGAGCCCGGCAGCGGCGCGATCGATCTGCCGCTCGCTGCGGACTGGCCGAATCGTCCGAAGCAGAGGGTCGACCTGGAACGCGGCAAGCCTTCGCTCACGCACTATCGCGTGCTCGGCTACGACGCCGTCACCGACACGACGCGGCTGGCGCTGGAACCCGTCACCGGCCGATCGCACCAGCTTCGTGTGCACCTGCTGGCGCTGGGACACCCGATCGTCGGCGACGCGCTGTACACGCCGTCCGACGGCGGGCCCGCGAGCGTGCGGCTGTTGCTGCATGCCTGCGAGCTGAGCCTCACCCACCCTGTGAGTGCGCAAGCGCTGCGCCTGACCTGCGACGTACCGTTCTGACGTGGTTCAGCGAAAGCTGCGGATCACGCGGTAGTGCGAGGGCGGGCGACGGTCGGACTCGATCAGCGCATAGCCCTTGACCCGCCAGCGAATCGGCGCCACACGCTGCGGCGGCAGCGCGCCTTGCGCGTGACGCGCCAGCGTGACGTGCGGCCGCAGCGATTCGCGTTGCAAAGGCTGATGCAGGCCCTCGAGCGCTGCGCGCAAGCGCTCGTACAGGGCGGCGAGCGCCAGCGGCGGCACGACCGGCTGCAGCACCGCGACACCGCCGGCCCAGCGTTCGGCAAGATCGAGTTGCAGGTCGAAGCGTTCGAACGACACAGCCAATCCCTGCGCCAATTCGGGCATGCGCGGGCGCGGCACATCGCCGAGGAAATGCAGCGTCAGGTGCAGGCGATCCGGCGACACCAGCGCGACGCGCTGAGGCCACACCCACTGTTGCTGGTGGGCCAGCAACGCGGCGCGCACCGCCTCGTCCGGCCACAGGCCGATGAACAGGCGCGCCGACGGCTCACTGTCGGGCGCGGATGTCATGCGCTCGGGCTTCCCATGCACGCGAGCATACCCAAGGCGCCGCCTGCGTACACTGGGCGCCCCGCACTTTTCGCCGACACCATGCGCACTGCCCTGCCATGCATCGCGAGCCTGTTGGTGGCCGCGCTCACCGCCTGCAGCACGCCGCCGACGGCCGCGCCCGTCGACGGCGGTGTGCTGGAGCGCCAGGTGGCCGACACCGAACGTGCCTTCGCCAAGACGATGGCCGATCGCGATCTCGCCGCTTTCACTGGTTTCCTTGCAGAGGAAACCGTGTTCTTCTCGGGGCCCGAGCCGCTGCGCGGCAAGCCGGCGGTGACGGCGTTCTGGAAACGCTTCTACGACAAGCCCGCGGCGCCGTTCTCGTGGCAGCCCGAAAAGGTGCAGGTGCTCGACTCGGGCACGCTGGCGCTGAGCACCGGCCCGGTATTCGACGCCGCCGGCCAACGCGTCGCCAGCTTCACGTCCATCTGGCGGCTCGAGGCGCCGGGCGTGTGGCGGATCGTCTTCGACAAGGGCTGCAACTGCGCCGACTGAAGTCAGCCCCTCGGCTGGCGGGCGCTCGGGCTCCTTCACGCCTCGCCCCGCTTGACCTTCATCCAGGCCCGCGTCGCCTTGCCGCGCGCTTTCCACACCGACGCCTGCTGCTGGCGCTCAAGCACCGTCATCGTGTCGCGTCGCGCTTCGCGCTGCAGCTTGTGATAGTTGCGCAGCCGATCGCTCGCCACGCCTTCGCGCACCGCGCAGCCCGGCTCGTCGTGATGCCGGCAATCTCGAAAGCGGCAGCGCAACGCGAGTTGGCCGATGTCATCGAACAGCCAGGCCAGCGTGGCTTCGTCGACGTCGGGCCGCAGTGCGCGCAAGCCCGGCGTGTCGATGACGCAGGCGCCTCCCGGCAGCCGGTGCAGCGAGCGCGACGTGGTGGTGTGCTTGCCGCGGCTGTCGTGCTCGCGCACCGCGCCGGTGTCCTGTAGCGCCGCGCCGGCCAGCGTGTTGGTCAGCGTGCTCTTGCCTGCACCGGATGAGCCCATCAGCACGACCGTCTGGCCGGCGCTGAGGTACGGCGCCAGCGCGCGCGCCGCGGCCGGGTGCGTCGCGTTGACGGCCAGCAGGTCGATCGACCCCGAGACGCGCCCGCGCAGTTCGGCGAGCCGCGCTTCGAGCATCTCGGGTCGCGGCGTGGCGACGTCGGCCTTGGTCAGCACGACCACCGGCTGCACGCCGCTGCCCTGCACCAGTGCCAGGTAGCGCTCGAGCCGGCGCGGATTGAAGTCGTCGTCCAGGCCCATCACGAGCAAGGCGGTGTCGACGTTGCTCACCACAGGGTGGCGGCTGCCGTCGGCGTCGCGCCGCGCGATGTGGCTGAGCGGCGGCAGTTGCGCATACAGCCAGAGCTCGCCAAAGGCATCGGCGCGCGCGAGCACCCAGTCGCCGACCGCGAGCGCGGTGTCGGCGTCGGCGAGTTCGCGCACGACACGCGGCAACGCGCGCGCCGTGTGTTCGGCGTGCCCGTCGTGCACGCGCAAGGTCTCGCGGTGCACTTCGGTGAGCCGCATCAGCAGGAAGGGTCCGCCCTCGGGGACGGACTGCAGCGCCAGGTGCTGGGCAAATGCGGGCGTGAGGCCCAGGCAGCGCAGGTGTTCGAAATCGATGTCGATCATGGTGTGTGCATTGGCAGTTCATGACGCGCCGGGCAGGCGCAATGGCACGGCCGCGCACGGCGTGCGCGCGGGCGGTGCTGGAATGGGATGGGTCGGCCGCGCCATCAAGGCGGCGGCGCTCAGAGGAAAGTCAGTGGCGTGCGACCGGCAGGTCGAACACAGCGCGATACAAACCGATGAGGTTCGCGAACCCTGACGTCAGGCGGCGGCCGACGAAGGAGCAATGGTTTGCTGGGGCATGACACGTCTCCTCGAGTTGGGTTGCAGGGGGCGGCACGGGTTGCCGCGCGAGGGGGCGAAGTGTGGCATGAGCCATGCCGCCGCGTCAACGCCATGTTGCCGCTTGCACGGCAGCAGAATCGAGCCTCTCTCAGCGGAGGGTCCATGGCCTCGAACCTCATCATCCTCACCGGCGCATCGCGCGGACTCGGCGCCGCGATGGCGGAACAATTGCTGCTGCCGGGCCACGTGCTGCTGTGCATCTCGCGGCGCATCAACGACGCGCTGGGCAGCAAGGCGCTTGCCGCCGGCGCGCAGCTCGAACAGTGGCCGCGAGACCTGGCGGACCCCGCAGCGGTGGCCGGCCAGGTCGAGCGTTGGCTCGGCACGTTCGACGCGGCGCGCTTCGACGGCGCCACCTTGATCAACAACGCGGGTGCCATCGGCCGCGTCGGTCCGCTCGACGAATGCTCGAACGCGGAGCTGTCGTCGGCACTGCGCGTCGGCCTCGAGGCGGCGCTGCTGCTGAGCGCGGCGTTCCTGCGCGCCACGCGAGACTGGCGTGCCCGACGCAAGCTGCTGAACATCTCGTCGGGCCTCGGCCGCCGGGCGATGGCAGGCAACGCGGTGTACTGCGCAGCCAAGGCCGGCATGGATCACTTCTCACGCGCCGTGGCGCTCGACGAAGCGCATCGGGGCAGCGGCACCCGGATCGTCTCGCTCGCACCCGGCGTCATCGACACCGACATGCAAGCGCAGTTGAGGGCGTCCGGCGCGAGCGGCTTTCCGGATCAGCGCCAGTTCCTCGCGATGAAGGCGCAGGGCCAACTCGCCACGCCGCACGCTGCCGCAGCGCGTGTGCTGGCTTATTTGCAGCGCGACGATTTCGGCAGCCAGCCGGTGGCCGACCTGCGTGACTGATTCGATGGAAGTCTGGAAGGTCCACCCCATGAAGAAGCTCCTCGCGTTCGCGCTCGCGCTCGCCCTGTCCGCCTGCAGCGGCGTCGCGCCGCAGTCATCGGCGCGCAGCGCGGCGCCCGCGGCCAGCGAACCGCTGTTGACACCCAACGCCAACCTGGTGCTGCAAGGCATTCCGCCGGTCCCGGCGAGCCTCGCGCAGCAGGTCGCCAAGTACACCGACTTTCGCGGCCACGCCTTCGTCGATTGGCATCCGACGCGGCGCGAGATGCTGGTCGCGCACCGCAAGGCCGGCGGCAACACGGCGCAGCTGTTTCGCGTGAGCGCGCCGATGGCCGAACCGGAACAGCTCACCGACTTCCCCGACCCGGTCACCAGCGCGAGCTACGAGCCGCGCGAGGGCCGCTACATCGTCTTCGAACGCAGCAGCGGCGGCAATGAAGCTACTCAGCTGTATCGCCTCGATCTCGCGAGCAAGGGTGTGACCTTGCTGAGCGACCTCAACGAGCGCCACGAGATGCAGGGCTGGCTGCACCATCAAAGCCAGTTGCTGGTGAGCTCGGTTCCGCTGGACAAGACCGCCCAGGGTGGGCGCCGCGCGACGGTGACGCAGACGCTCAGCCTCATCGACCCGGGGGACCCGCAGCGCCAGCGCAAAGTCACCGAGCTGCCCGGCACCGGCTGGTATGTGGGCGGTGTGTCATGGGACGACCGGCAAGTAGTGCTCGGCCGCTACATTTCGGCCAACGAATCGCAGCTGTGGCTGCTCGACGTCGCGACGGGCAAGACCACGCAGGTGCTGCCCGCGCCGAAGAGCAAGGAACGCGCAGTGTTCCTGCCCGGCGGCTTCAAGCGAGACAACTCCGGCGTCTTCGTGGTCAGCGATCGCGACGGCGAGTTCAGCCAGTTGATGTTCTACCGCTTCGCGACCAAGAAGCTGGTGCCCGTCACCCGGCACATTCCGTGGGACGTCAGCGGCGCCAGCGTGACCGAAGACGGCAAGCTGCTGGCGCTGCAGGCCAACGTCGAGGGCCGCGACGAGCTTCACCTGTTCGACGCACGCAGCTTCAAGGAGCTGCCGGCACCCAAGCTGCCGCCGGGCAGCGTTGGTGCTTCCGTGTTCCATCGCAAGCTGGCGGCGCTGGCGTTCTCGCTGAACAGTGCCAAGGGGCCGAGCCAGATCCACAGCCTGAACCCCGCCACCGGTGAGGTGGAGCAGTGGACACGAGCGTTCGCGCCGCCCGGCGTCGATACGGCGAGCTTCAGCGAGCAGCAGATCGTGCGCTGGAAGAGTTTCGACGGCCGCTCGATCTCCGGCCTCATCAACCTGCCGCCACCGCGCTTCACCGGCAAGCGGCCGGTGATGGTGCTGATTCACGGCGGCCCCGAGGGCCAGGCTCGGATCGGCTTCCTGAACCGCATCAACTACTTCATCGACGAACTGGGCATCGCGGTGGTCCAGCCCAACGTGCGCGGCTCGTCGGGCTACGGCAAGACCTTCCTCAAGCTCGACAACGGCATCTTGCGCGAAGACTCGGTGAAGGACATCGGTGCGCTGTTCGACTGGATCGCCACGCAGCCGAACCTCGATGCGTCGCGCGTGCTTGTCAGCGGCGGCAGCTACGGCGGCTACATGAGCCTGGCGGTGAGCACGCATTACGCCGACCGCATCGCGGGCTCGGTCGACGTGGTCGGCATCTCCGACTTCGTGACCTTCCTGCAGAACACCGAGAGCTACCGCCGCGACCTGCGGCGCGTCGAATACGGCGACGAGCGCGACCCGGCGATGCGCGAGTTCCTGCACAAGATCTCGCCGCTGACCCATGCGAACCGCATCACCAAGCCGCTGTTCGTGGTGCAGGGCAAGAACGATCCGCGCGTGCCCTATACCGAGGCCGAGCAGATCGTTGCCAAGGCACGCGAGAACAAGACCCCCGTCTGGTACCTGCGCGCCGAAAACGAAGGCCATGGCTTTGCGCGCAAGGAAAACGCCGACTTCCAGTTCTTTGCCACGATCCTGTTCGTGCGTGAAACACTGCTGAAGTAGGAGCGAAGTAGGAGCACTCCGGGTTCGCACGCCGCGTCCGGGCCGCTATGCTCGCCCGCTCGAGAAAGGTTTGCCATGCGCGGTCTGGAGTTGACATGCCCATAGCGCTGCCGCCGCTGACGGACAGCGACCTGACGCTCGCTTTCGACCTGGCCCCGGTGGGGCTGTGCGTCTCGCGCAATCGCATCATCCAGCGCTGCAATGAAGCGTACGGCGACATGTTCGGCTACACGGCGGCCAGCCTGGCCGGCCAGTCGATGTCGGTGCTGTACCCGTCGCTCGGCGAGTTCGAACGCATCGGCGAGCGCGGCCTGCTGGCGATGCGCGACAGCGGCCACTATGCCGACGAACGCATCATGAAGCACGCCGACGGCCACCTGTTCTGGTGCCATGTCGTGGGCCGCTCGCTGAGCCGCGCCGACCCCTTCGGCTGTGCCGTGTGGATGTTCGAGGACATCTCGTTACGCCGCCCGGTGACCGCGCCGCTGACCTGCCGCGAACGCGAAATCGCCCAGCTGCTGGTCGCCGGCCAGACCAGCAAGCAGATTGCCCGCACGCTGGGCATCAGCCCGCGCACCATCGACGCGCATCGTGCGCGGCTGCTCCGGAAACTGAAGGTCAACACGCCCAGCGAGATGATCTCTCGGCTCGCCAGTCTCACCTGACGAGTCTCGGCGAACGGCGCGTTGGCTACGCCAAAGCCGATGCCGTCTTCCATTTGCGCGCGCACGATGTCGGGGTTGACGGCGGTGCCGCAGTCCGCAACGCACACAAGGCCTGTGCCGCATCGGCCAGCCCATGCAGCACCACGGCGGCGCCGGCGCGCGCCAGACGCTGCGCAATCGCCAGGCCGATGCCCTGCACCGAACCCGTCACCAGGGCCGTCCTGCCCGAAAGAAACCGCTCGCTCATTTCTGTTTCCCGTCTGGCGTGGATGAATCATCGGCGGCAGCGGCATGGAGCCGCGCGCGCAGCTCGGTCTTCAAGACCTTGCCGTAGTGGTTCTTGGGCAGTGCGCCGACCACCCGATATTCCTTGGGCCGCTTGAAGCGTGCGATGTGCTGGCAGCAGAACTCGTCCATCGAGCCCGGATCGGCCGTCGCCCCTTCGCGCGCGACGACGAAGGCGACCACCACCTCGCCCCACTCGGGGTCCTTGCGGCCGATCACCGACACCTCGGCGACTGCCGGGTGGCGCAGCAACACCTCTTCGACCTCGCGCGGGTAGATGTTGGAGCCGCCGCTGATGATCACGTCCTTCGAGCGGTCGCGCAGCGTCAGGAAGCCGTCGTCGTCGAGGCTGCCCATGTCGCCGGTGAACAGCCAGCCGTCGCGCAGCGTGTGCGCGGTGGCCGCCTCGTCGAGCCAGTAGCCGGCCATCACCGTGTCGCCGCGAACCACGACTTCGCCGGTCTCGCCGAGCGGCAGCGTGCGGCCGTCGGCGTCGGTGACACGCACCTCGACCGCGGTCTGCGCCACGCCCACCGAGCCGATGCGCTCGAGGTAGCGCGGATGCGCCAAGTCCATCAAGTGGGCGCGCGACAGCGCGGTGATCGTCATCGGGCTCTCGCCCTGGCCATAGATCTGCACGAAGCGCGGGCCCATCACGGAAAGTGCATGCTGGATGTCCTCGACATACATCGGGCCACCGCCGTAGACGACGGTCTTCACGCCGCTGACATCCTCCGATCGGGCGGCAGCATGCTCGACCATCCTGCGCACCATCGTCGGCGCCGCGAACATCGACACATCGCGGTGGTGGCGGGCGAGCGCGAAGATCTCGGCCGCGTCGAAGCCGCGCGACTCGGGCACGACGTGGCGCGCGCCGACCGCGACATGCGGCAAGGCATACAGGCCGGCGCCGTGCGACATCGGTGCGGCATACAGCGCAGCGTCCTGCGCCCGCGCGGAGTCGACGTCGACGAAGTAGCACAGCGTCATCGTCAGCAGATTGCGGTGCGTGAGCATCACGCCCTTGGGATTCCCGGTCGTGCCGGAGGTGTAGAACAGCCAAGCCAGATCGTGCGGGCCGCGGTCCGCCGGTTTTGCCAGCGGCTCGCCGCCCAGCAGGGCCGCGTAGGCGTCGCTGTCCACCGCGACGATGTCGAGCAGACCGGGCAAGGGCAGTTGCGCGGCGGCGAGCGGATCGCCGATGTCGCGCGTGACGAAGGCCAGCGAGGCGGCGCTGTGCGACAAGATGTAGTGCGCCTCGCGCGGATGCAGCTTGGGGTTGATCGGCACCACCGCCAGCCCGGCCCACCAGCAGCCGAACAGGATCTCCAGCACCGCCGGGTCATTGCTCATGAAGAGCCCGACACGTTCGCCCGGCGCAAGCCGGTAGCGCTGCTGCAGTGCATGGCCGAGGGTGGCCGCGCGGCGTACCAGGGTCGCGTAGTCGGACAGTTGTTGCTTGCCCAGAAACACGGCCGGACTCCGGCCCGCCATGGTGGCGCTGCGCGCCAGCAGATTCGCGAGATTCATCGAAACTCCTGAGCGGCGTGCGCCACGGCTTCACGTGCCGCCGCAACGATCAGCGATTCAAGGTCATGCTGTTCCAGGCGGCCAAACCTGGTGTGGCCCCAGCCGACGATCGTGCTCTTCATGTTGCTGCTCCTATGACAGACAGCAGCCTAATCTTACTGTGTTAGTTAATTTCACGACTTTGCTGTCGGAAGCAGCAAGGGCATCGTGGAAGGCTACGTACGAGGAGCGAGCCGATACGCATTCGCAAGCTCGTGATCGAGGATGGGACGTGGCGCTGCGCCCGCTGGGCTG
>JBGQEX010000002.1:0-91649 GCA_041496605.1 Piscinibacter sp. | reverse complement strand
TGGCCGCGACCGCCACTTCGCGGATCGCTCTCGAACGGAAGCTCCCGCTGCATTGCCGCGGCTCAAATCCTTGGTTCGAATGACGGCAAGGGGTCGCACAGCGTCGGTGGTTCCTCGAAGTTCCACGGTGCATTGCCGGCATCGACGATTGGAGTGCCGACACCCGCTCGGCGTGTTGCTCGTCCCTCTGCACGTGCTCTAGAGTTGGTGTGTGAATTCGACCCGCATCAGTCGCCGCCTGAACGCGCCCCGCACGATCGTCTATCGCGCGCTTCTCGACGTGCGCGCCGTCGCGACGTGGAAGGTGCCGACCGGCATGACCAGCCACGTGCATGCGTTCGACGCCCGCGAAGGTGGCTCGTTCCGGATCTCGCTCACATACGACACGCCGACCGGGACCGGCAAGACGACGGCCCTCACGGACACATACCACGGCCGCTTCGTGAAACTCGTGGCGAACGAGCAGGTTGTTGAAGTGGTCGAGTTCGAAACGACAGATCCCGCGCTGCGCGGCGAGATGACGATCACGATCTCGCTGGCCGATGCAGACGGCGGCACCGATGTCCTCGCCGTGCACGACGGGCTACCGCCCGGCGTGTCGACAGCCGACAACGAGGCCGGATGGCGGGAGGCACTCGAGAAACTCGCGTCGCTCGTCGAGGCGGGATAGAACACGGGCGTTGCGCGTCAGCGATGAGGCGCCCTGGCGGCGCATGCCAGAGAACACCTGGACACACGCACCATTGCGGCCCTGGGCAATCAGGCGCCGGTTCGCATTCGAAGCGCCAGGTACCCCGCGGTGATCGCCAGCGTGGCAAGCGTTACCGGCACACCCACGCGCGCATGGCTGCGCCATGTGATTTGCACGCCGCGCCGCGCGGCGGCGTCGACCACGATGATGTTGGCGATGCTGCCGACGATGAACAGGTTGCCCGCCAGCGTGCTGACGAGCGCCAGGGTGAGGCCGGCATAGGAATGTCCGGCACTCGGTAGCAGCAGCATGACAGTGGGCACATTGGAGACGATGTTCGACAGCACGAAGGTCGCGGCGAACAGCGGCCCCGGGTGCTGCAGCGCAACGCCTGCCGTTGCGAGATCGGCCGTCACCTGGGCTGGCAAACCGGTCTTCTGCAACGCGTGGTTGACCACGAACAGGCCCATGAACAGCACCAGCAGTTCCCAGTCCACCAGTCCCAGCATGTTCCTGGAGTGCAGCTTGCGGCTCATGAGCAGCACGCCGGCGCCGGTCAGCGCCACCACTTCGCGCGGCAGCGAGGTGAAGACAAAGCACAGCACGATCACCGAAGCGACGGCCAGTCCCTTGGTGGTCTGCCAACGATCGAGCACGGCAGGCGCCTCGCGCTCGGTGCTGGCGGGTGCCGGCTCGGCCACGCCTGCGAGGTGGCCACGTGACTGCCTCAGCAGCAGGCCCCAGGTGACGATCAGTCCTGCAAGCACCGGCGCTGCCGCCTGCAGAAGGTAGCCAGCGAAGGACAGGTGCAGGGTTTCGCCGATCAGCATGTTCTGCGGATTGCCGATCAAGGTGGCGGCCGAGCCGATGTTCGATGCGCAGGCCAACCCAAGCAGGAAGGGCACGGGTTCGAGCTGCCGCCTACGGCACGCGCCGATCAGTACCGGCGCGACGGCGAGGCAGACGATGTCATTGCTGAACACGGCTGACAATCCGGCCGCCACGAAGATCAACGCGCCCAGCAGCATCGGCGGGTTCAGGGGCAACTCGGCGAGCCGGCGCGTCACCCAGTCGTAGAAGCCGCCGAGGCGCATCTGCGCCGACACCACCATGAAGGCGAACAGCAGGATCAGCGTCGGCAGGTGGATGGACCGCGCCGCCTCTTCCAGGCTCACGGCCTCGATGCCGATCAGCGCGATCGCGCCGAGCAGCGCGACGCCCGTGCGGTCGAGCTGCAGGAACGGCAGCCCGCCGAGGATCATCCCCAGGTAGACGACGATGAAGATGGCGACGATGGCTTCGGTCATGTCAGCCGCGATGCTAGCCTCTCGATCGGGCCCGCGCGGGAAGCGACGCGGTGCCGAAGTGAATCTGGCGGTGTGATCGGCGGGCGGTGTCCGGCCAGTTGCGAAACGTCACCAACGGCAGCTTCGGCGCTTCAGAATGACCCGGGCTCGTGGCACGCTGGCCGGCGTCATACCTGCCGTGGGCTTGGAGACGAATTGATGTGGCCTCGGCCCATGCTCAGTCCGCCGTCAGCTTGCCCTGCTGCACGACCCGCTTCCATTTCACCAGCTCTGCCTGCACGAGCGATCGCAGTTCCTGCGGCGTGCTGGTCTTCACGTCGGCGCCATGGTCCTCCATGCGCTTGATCGTCTCCTTGTCGGCGAGCACCTGGTTCAAGGACTTGTTGAGCTGGTCGACGACTGCCTTCGGGGTCTTGGCCGGCGCGAACAGCGCGTACCACTGGGTCACGTCGACGCCGTCGACACCCGCCTCCTTCAACGTCGGTACGTCGGGCAGGCTCCTCACCCGCTTCGGGCCGGCCACCGCGAGCGCGCGCAGCTTGCCCGCCTTGATGTGCGGATAGGCGGTGAAGAGGCTGGGGAACATGAACTGCGTTTGCCCGCCGATCGTGTCGCTGACGGCCGGTGCCGCCCCCTTGTACGGAACGCCCAGCATCACGGTGCCCGAGCTGAGCTTGAACAGCTCCGCCGCAAAGTGCGGCGCCGTGCCGCTCCCGGCCGACGCGTAGCTGTACTTGTCCGGCTTGGCCTTGAGCTGGGCCACAAGATCCTTCACGTCCTTCACCGGCACGTTGACGTTGGCCACCATCAGCGTCGGCGAATAGCCGACGAGGCCGATCGGCTCGAAGTCATTCACCGGGTCGTAGCGCAACTTCTGCAGCGCCGGGTTCATGCTGTGCGTTCCGATGTAGCCGAGCATCAAGGTGTAGCCATCGGCCGTCGCGCGCGCAACGTACTCGCTGGCGATCGCGCCGTTGGCGCCCGATCGGTTGTCGACGATGACGGTTTGCCCGAGCAAGGGGCCCAGCTTGGCGGCGATCGTGCGCGCCATCGCGTCGTTGCCGCCGCCGGCCGCGGTGGGCACGACGATGGTGATGGTCTTCTCCGGGTAGGCCGCCATGGCAGCGGGTGCGCCGGTAGCGACGGTCGCCGCGAGCAGGGGCGCAATCAGTCGATTCATCTTGTCTCCTTCGGGGGATCTCGAAAACACGTAGTCGGGAAGGTGCAGGTCGCCCTGCAGGATCTTTCGGGCAGTGCGCACCAGGGCGGCCCGCTGGATGCGGGCGTCGTCGCCGTGGCCGTCGACGTCGACATCGATGTCGATCCGGCCCTGCGGATGCAGCACGGCAATGCTTCGCGCGCCGGCAGCGCGGTTCGCGCCGCTGGCGACCGTGCCTGGTAGTGCGAATGCAGTCGCGACGCCGATCGCGCCCGTGACTGCATGCGAGGCATGGCAGCGGCGCGGCGTGAAGTATCGCGAGACGATGCTGTGCTCGCTGTCGCTGTCGCCGGCGCTGACGAGCACCGGCTTCGGGATCACGCTGTTCGCAACGTCGCCCAGGCCCATCATCCGGCCGGCGGCACGGCGCAGGGCTTCCAGCCGCTCGAGCAGATCCGCGTTGGCGTCGAGCTCGACCGGCGATTCGCCGCCGTGCACGCCGAGGTCGCGGGCGCGCATGATCACGAGCGGCATCGCGGCGTCGATGCAGGTCACCTCGGTGCCGTCGATCACGTCGATCCGTTGCCCGGTCGGGAACACCGAGCCGGTGACCGCGCCCCACGCATCCAGGAAGTTCAAGCGAATTGGTGCCGCCGTCCCCGCGACACCGTCGATGCGCGCGTCGCCTTCGTAGGTGACGCGCCGCGAGGGCGTCAGCACCGTCACGTCGATGCGCGAGCGGGTGTTCAGGTTGAACACGCGAACCGTGGTCTGGCCATCGCCCGCCTTCACCAGGCCCTGCTCGATCGCGAACGGCGCGACACCCGACAGCATGTTGCCGCAGTTGGGCCGTGTGTCGACCGAGCGCTGGCCGACGCCGACCTGCGCGAACAGGTAGTCGACGTCGCAACCGGCCTCACTCGATCGCGACACGATCGCGACCTTGCTCGTCAAGGAGTTGCCGCCACCGACGCCGTCGAGCTGCAGCAGGTCGGACGCGCCGATCGCGCCGATCAAGGCCTCGTCGCGCGCCGCCTCGTCGAGCGGCAGCCACTCGCGCAGGAAGAACGGGCCGCGCGAGGTGCCGGCGCGCATCAGGACACAGGGGACGATTCGGCTCATGGGTTGAATGATCGGCGCCGCACGCCTCGCTGTGAATTGCATATTTGAGATCGATTGATCCAGAATGGGCATCAACGCAAGAACGAGCGAGGCGCGCGATGGCCATCAACTTCGATCTCAACGACCTGCTGGCGTTTCGGGCGGTGGCCGAGCTGAACAACTTCCGCCGCGCTGCCGAATCGGTTCACATCTCGCAGCCGGCCTTCAGCCGCCGCATCGACAAGCTTGAACAGGCGCTCGGTGTGCGGCTGCTCGAGCGCACGACACGGCGCGTCAGCCTGACGGCGGTGGGCCGTGACTTCGCGCGCAAGGTGGAGCAACTGCTCGACGACCTCGACAACACGCTGCTCGGCATCCGCGGCGTGGCCGCCACCCGCATGGGCGAGGTGACGATTGCCTGCGTGCCGTCGACGGTCTACTACTTCCTGTCGCAGGTGATCCGCCGCTATCACGAGAGCTATCCGAAGATCCGCGTCAGGATATTCGACGCCAGCGCCAACGAAGTGCTGGCCGCGGTGGCGCGCAGCGAAGCCGACTTCGGCCTCAATTTCATGGGCAGCCAGGAGCCGGACATTGAGTTCAAGCCGCTGCTCGAAGAGCGCTTCGTCGCTGCCTGTCGGCGCGACCACCCGCTGGCGCGCAAGCGCAAGGCGACCTGGAGCGAGCTGGCGCAATACGATTTCATCTCGGTGGCCAAGTCGTCCGGGAACCGGCTGCTGCTCGACCAGGCGCTGGCCCATGTGAGCGGCCGGCCGCAGAGCATCTACGAAACCCAGCACGTCACGACCATGCTGGGCCTGGTGGAGGCGGGTTTGGGCGTCGCGGCGGTGCCGTCGCTGGCGATGCCGGGCACCGACCATCCGCTGCTGGTCAGCGTGCCCTTGGCCGATCCGGTGGTGACGCGCCGGGTCGGGCTGATCAAGCGAAAGGGGCGGGCGCTGTCACCGTCCGCCCAGCAGCTCTACGACTTCCTGTTGGAAATGAAACCCGCGCGCAAGAAGGCGGCGCGCTCGCGCGTGGGTCAGTGAAGACCGGCAGTCTGGGCGATGGGCGCGATGCGCGGAAGATCGGCGGCGGGCAGGTCTTCACCGTCTTCGAGCGCCTCTTCCGCACGAGCGTAGCCCTGCCCGAGCTCGCTCGCCAGCACCTCGCGGTCGCAGGCCTTCTCCCAGATCGAGACGACGATGCAGGCGACCGCGTTGCTGATCGTGCTCGTCAGCGCGCGCGCCTCGGACATGAAGCGGTCGATGCCGACGATCAGCGCCACGCCGGCCACCGGCAGGTCGGGCATCACCGTGAGCGTGGCCACCAGCGCGACGAAGCCGCTGCCCGTCACGCCCGCCGCGCCCTTGGAGGTGAGCAGCATCAGGCCCAGCATGGCAGCGATCTGGCCCACCGAGAGATGGATGTCGCAGGCCTGCGCGATGAACATCGATGCGAGCGTCAGGTAGATCGCCGTGCCGTCGAGGTTGAACGAATAACCGGTCGGCAGCACCAGGCCGACGACGCCCTTCTTGCAGCCCAGGCGCTCGAGCTTCGTCAGCAGGCGCGGCAGCACCGGCTCGCTCGACGAGGTGCCCAGCACGACCAGCAGTTCCTCTCGGATGTAGCGCATCAGCTGCCACAGCTTGAAGCCGTGCGCGCGGGCCAAGAGGCCGAGCACGACGACGACGAAGAAGATGCAGGCGACGTAGAAGGTGCCGATCAAGAGGCCCAGCGAGCCGATCGACTTGATGCCGTAGCGCCCGACGGTGAAGGCCATCGCGCCGAACGCACCGAGCGGTGCGAGCCGCATGATGAAGCCGAAGGCGGCGAACAGCATGTGCGCGAAGCTGTCGATGCCGTCGAGCACGGTGCGGCCCGCGCCGCCGATGCGCGTCAGCCCGAAGCCGCACAGCACCGCGAGCAGCAGCACTGGCAGCACCTCGCCCTCGGCGAAGGCGCCGAAGAACGAGGCCGGAACGATGTGCAGCACGAACTCGACGAAGCCGCGCGGTGGCACCTGGCTCGCGAACTTGGCGGCCACCGCCGCATCGAGCTGTTTCGGATCGATGTGCATGCCGGCGCCAGGTTGCAGCATGAACACCGCCGCCAGGCCGGTCAGCAGCGCAAGGATCGTCAGGGCGTAGAACAGCCCCATCGACTTGAGCAGCGTCTTGCCGATCTCCTTGGAGTCGCCCAGCGACGTGATGCCGCTGACGATGGTGCAGAAGACGATCGGCGCGATCATCATCTTCACCAGCTTCACGAATCCGTCCCCCAGCGGCTTGAGCGCGGCGCCGATCTCGGGCCAGTAGTGGCCGACGGTGATGCCGAGCACCAGGCCGATGATGACTTGAACGTAGAGCAGCTTGATCAGCTTGGCGGGTTTCATGGTTCGTCTCCTGAGACAGGGCATGCAGCGGCGCGCCGGTCTGTGCCGGCTCCGGTGTTGCGGGTGGGTTGAACGGCGCGGTGTCAGCGCAGCGTGGCGAGCACGCGGTCGACCATCAGCCCCGACTGGCCGAGGTAGTTGGCCGGGTCGCACAGCTTGGCGAGCGCGGGCCGGTCGAGGTGCTTGTTGATTTCCGGATGCTCGGCCAAGAGGTCGAGCAACTCACGGTCCTGCTTCACCGCCTGGCGACAGATGTCGTAGACGAGGTCGTGCGCGTATTCGCGGCCGATGTACGGGCCCAAGCCCATCATCACCGCCTCGCTCATCACCAGGCCGTGCGTGAGGTCGATGTTGTCGCGCATCTTCTTCGCGTCGACCTCCAGCCCTTCGAGCACGAAACGCGATTGCTTGAGCGCCCCGGCCATGAGACAGAACGCTTCGGGCAGCACGATCCACTCGATCTCCCACGGACCGGTCGAGCGTTCGTGGTCGGCCACCATCGCGTCCATCAGCGCGGCGGCATGCTGGCGCACCACCGAGATCGCGGCGTGGATGTAGCACGACGAGATCGGGTTGCGCTTTTGCGGCATCGTGCTGCTGGAGCCGCGGCCGTGGGCGAAGGGCTCGTAGACCTCGCCGACCTCCGTCTGCATCATCAGCTTCACGTCCATGCTCAGTTTGCCCAGCGTGCCGCCGACCAGCCCGAGGAAGGTGCCGACCTCGGCGATGTTGTCGCGGATGGTGTGCCAGGCGATCACCGGCTGCGCCAGGCCCAGCTCCTTCATCAACCCGGCCTGGGTTTCCATCGCACCGGTCTGCAGCGACGCGAGCGTGCCGGCGGCGCCGGCGAACTCTCCCACCAGCACCCGCGGGCGCAGTTGCGCCAGCCGTTCGCGATGGCGCTCGATGGCCGACAGCAGGCCCGCCATCTTGTAGCCGAAGGTCACGGGAATCGCCTGCTGCAGGTTGCTGCGGCCGATCATCGGCGTGTCGCGGTGCTTGCGCGCGAGATCGGCCATCGCCTTGGAAATGGCCGACAGATCGGCGTCGACCAGGTCGAGCGCCTCGCGGATCTGCAGCACCGTTGCGGTGTCGGTGATGTCCTGCGTCGTCGCGCCCCAGTGGCAGTACTCGCCGAGCTTGTCGCGGCACAGCGCGTTGAGCTGCGAGACGACACCGAGGATCGGGTAGCCGATGCGCTCGGTCTGCTGGCGCAGCTTCGCCATGTCGATCTGGTCGAGCTGGCAGTGGCTGACGATCTCGTCGGCCGCTTCCTGAGGGATGAGTCCGAGGCGGCCCTGCACGCGGGCGAGCGCGGCCTCGACGTCGAGGTATTTCTGGGTGCGGTTCTCGTCGGACCAGACCCGGCGCATCGCGTCGGACGAGAAGATGCCCTGGAAGATGGCGGAGTCGATGAGGGTGGAAGGCACGGTGTCTCCTTGATTGGGAATCGGGGGGTCAGCGCGCTGCGCGCTGGAGCAGGATGTGGGCGCGTTGCAGGACAGGCTTGTCGACCATGCGGCCGTCGAGCTGCACGGCGCCTTGTGCGCCCTCGGCGGCGGCGACCACACACCGCGCCCAGTCGAGTTCGGCGGCGCTCGGCTGCAGGGCGGCATGCACGGCCGCGACCTGTTTCGGGTGGATGCAAAGCTTGGCGCCGAAGCCATGGGCGCGGGCGCGGGCCAGGTCGGCGAGCAGTCGCACGTCGTCTTCGATCTCGGGCGTGACACCGGCCACGGGCGGCGCGAGACCGGCGGCGCGCGATGCCAGGGCGAGACGACTCGCGGCGTGGTCCAGCCCGATCGGGTCGCCGGACAGGTCGAGGTCGAGGGCGAAGTCGATGGTGCCGAAGACGAGCCGATGCACCCCGTCGGCCGCCGCAAGCGCTTCGGCGGCGAGCACGCCGCGTGCACTTTCGATCAACGCCAGCACGGCGATGCCGGGGCAGGCGCTGCGCAGACTAAGCACCGTGGCCACGCGTTCGGCCTTGGGCAACATCACGTGCAGCGCGCCGGAGCCCTGCAGCATCTCCACGTCATCATCGAACCACGGCGTCGATTCGTCGTTGATGCGCACGACGAGGCGCGCGCGTTCAGCTGGCTGCGCATCGATCAGGCGCTTTCCGACCAGAGTGCGGGCGCGGGCCTTGTCCTCGGGCGACACGGCGTCCTCGAGGTCGAGCACGACGGCGTCGGCGCCCGACGCCAGCGCCTTGTCGAAGCGCTCGGACCGGTTGCCGGGAACGAAGAGGTAGGTGCGGGGTGTCGTCATGGCGGCCTCAAACGGCTTGGGCCGAACGCAGCGCCGCGATGTCGCCGGGGGCGAGCCCCAGTTCACCGAGGATGGCGTCGGTGTGCTCGCCGAGCGCGGGGACCGGGTCCATGCGCGGGCCTTCGGTCCAGTTGCCGGGCGGCAGCATCGCCGGCAGCGTGCCGGCGGGCGAGCCGACCTCGCGCCAGCGACCGCGTGCCGCGAGCTGCGGGTGCTGCCACAGCTCGTGCATCGTGTTGACCTGCGCGTTGGCGATCTGCGCCGCGTCGAGCCGGGCGACCACCTCGCTCGCGCTCATCGAGGCGAAGACCTCGACGATCAGTGCGCGCAATGCCTCGCGCGCCGCGCTGCGTTTGGAGTTGCTCGCAAACCGTTCATCGTTCGCGAGTGCCGGTTGCAGCAGCACCTTCTCGCAGAACACCAGCCACTCGCGCTCGTTCTGCAGGCCGAGCATTACCGTCTTGCCGTCTCCGGTCGGGAACGGCCCGTACGGATAGATCGTCGCGTGGCTCGCGCCGCTGCGCGGCGGCGGCGGTGCCCCGTCGAAGGCGTAGTACAGCGGGTAGCTCATCCATTCGGCCAGCGCCTCGAGCATCGAAATCTCGATGTGCCGGCCACGGCCGTCGCGCTGGCGCTGCAGCAGCGCGGCCAGGATGTTCGTGTAGGCGTACATGCCGGCGGCGATGTCGGCGATCGACGGGCCCGCCTTGCTCGGCTCGTCCGGCGTGCCGGTGACCGAGACGAATCCCGCTTCGCTCTGGATCAGGAGGTCATAGGCCTTCTTGTCGCGGTAGGGCCCGTCGGCCCCATAGCCGGAGATGTCGCAGACGATGATGCCCGGCTTGACGGCGGCCAGCGCTTCGTACGACAGGCCCAGGCGGGCGGCGGCGCCCGGTGCGAGGTTTTGCACCACCACGTCGGCCTGCTCGACGATCAGGCGTCGCAGCAGCGCAGCGGCATCCGGGTGTTTCACGTCGAGCGTGAGGCTCTCCTTCGAGCGATTGGTCCAGACGAAATGCGACGCGAGGCCGCGCACCCGTTCGTCGTAGCCGCGGGCAAAGTCGCCCGAGCCGGGGCGTTCGATCTTGATGACTCGCGCGCCCAGGTCGGCGAGCTGGCGGGTGGCGAAGGGCGCGGCGATCGCGTGTTCCAGCGTCACGACGGTCAGGCCTTGGAGGGGTTGCATGAGGGTCCTTCGAGAATCGGGTTCAGCGCAGCGTCGCGGTGGCGTCCATCGTGCGCCAGCGTTCGTGGTCGCAGGCCCACAGGCGCACCGTCTTGCCGTCGGCCTGCGGCTGGCCATTGACGCTGAAGGGGTGCAGGTCGAAGGTCGGGCGAACCGCCTTGAAGCGAAAACTCGTCACCTCGGCGTCGGGCCGCTCGCGCCGCAGCAGGTCGAGCAGCAGCGTCGCGATCAGCGGGCCGTGGACGATCAGGCCGGGGTAGCCCTCGACCTCGGTGACATAGCGCCGGTCGTAGTGGATGCGGTGGCCATTGAAGGTCAGCGCGGAGTAGCGGAACAGCAGCACGTCGTCGGGCACGATGCTGCGTTGCCACTCAGCGTCGGCGGGGGCGGCCTGAGGCGGCGGCACCACGTCGTTCGGGCCCTGCGCCTCGCGGTACACGATGTCGTGGAACTCGATCAGCGCCGGTTCGCTGGCGTCATTGCAGCGCAACTCATGGCGGACCTTGACGAACACGAGCTGTCCGGTGCGCCCTTGCTTGCTCGTCACGTCCGCGATCGTCGACGTGCGCGCGACCCGGTCACCGACGCGGATCGGCGAGCGGAACTCGAACTGGCTGCCGGCCCACATGCGCCGCGGCAGCGGCACCGGGGGTAGGAAACCGCCGCGCCTGGCATGGCCATCGGGTCCGATCTCCGATTGTCTGTGCATCGGCAGAAAGTAGAGCCAGTGCCACAGCGGCGGCAAGGGCGTGCCGGCGTCCACCGGCGTGGCGGGATGGTCCAGTGTGGCCGTCAATGCCACCACCGGCGTCGGAACGATCGTGTCGCGAAGCGTTTCGCTGCGGCCGATCCATGAGTTCAGTTCGCTGTTGTCGGCTTCCACGCTTGTCTCCATCGTCGATGCGGCGGATGCGCCGCGTCATGGAGAAGAAGTGTCGTGGCGCCGGTGCGCGAAGTGAATTGCAAGATTCGCAAAGATTGATGCGTCGTGTGCATTGCGCTCACGCGACCGTGGTGCGCCGAGGGCCTTGCCGACTACGTCGGGTCCATGCCACGCGCTGTACTCATGCTGTCGCTGGCGCGACGCGTCGTGGATATCCACCCTCGATCCTCTACGACCGACTCGGGCTCGTGCCGTTGATCTGACGCGGACGCGAAATCTGATTCACGCCGCCACCTTCCAGATCTTCTTGCGATTGAGAAGCAGCGGTATGGCGCCAATGGCAATGCCACCCATGCCAACGACGTTGGTGACGGCGTCGAAGCTCGGGATGCTGTAGAGCGCAATGAAGAAGAGAAAGAGCCCGCTGAATGCCGGCCAGATGACGTGTGTCACCGACTGCCACATTCCGCCTCCGATCGTGCTGCGGTAGTACCAAGCACAGGCCAGCCCGGTCAGGCCCAGGTAGAAGCAGATCTGGAAGCCGATCGCGGTGATGGAGTCCTGCAGGATGACGTTGATTGTCGGCAGATACGACGAAACGAATAGAAGCCCGAGCCCGGTACTCCAGATGAAGAAGATCGCGAGGTGCGGCGTCTGCCACCTGGGGTGAAGCCTGGAATACCGGTGATGAAGCGCGCCGTCGCGCGCCTTGGCGAACAGCGTGCGCGTGAATTGGAGCATTTGCGTCTCGACAGTGCCGACCGTGCTGAGCAGTACGGCGATGATCGCGACATAGCCCCATGTCGCTCCGAACAGCTTCTGCGCAATGGCGAAGATGATGTTGGTGTTGTAGTGCTGGATCTCCGCATCCGACAGCCCGAGGAGGGTGATCACGATGAAGACCAGAAAGAACGCCATCAGGAAGACCATGGCCCAGAAAGCCGCCCGGCCGGGCGTGCGGTTCGGGTCCTTCGTCTCTTCACTGAGGTTCATCGTGACGTCCCACCCGTAGTAGAAAAATATCGCCACCAACGCACCATTGGCAAACAGCTTCGCAGAGAAATTGAACGGGGAGAACCAGCCCCATGAGAAGGCGTGCTGCGGCGCGCGCGGGAACACGATGAAGCTCATCACGATGATCGCCAGAAGGATGATTCCCTCGACGATCGTCATGATCACCTGCACATAGCTGGTGAGCTTGATTCCCTTGACCACGACCGCGCTGACGGCGGTCAGCCAGAGCGCCGCGATGAGCGTCACGTAGTGCACGTTGTTCATCAATTCCGGCTTGAAGATGAGCAGCGTGGCGTTGGCCGCCGGGATCATCGCAGACACCATGAACACGCAGCACAGCACCAGAAGCGCCCATCCCGCGAAGAACCCCAGAACTTTGCCGAACACCAGGCTCACCCACGCGTAGGACGTTCCCGCGCTGGCGACTGCCTTGTTGAGATTGATGAACGCAAACGCGATGCCGAACATGACCAGCCCGCACGCCAGAACACTCGCCGGCGACAGGATTCCCGCTGTCGCGATGATCGTCGAGGTGGTGATCTCGATGCTGTACGCCGGCGCCGTGCCGGCGATGCCCATGATCATCGACTCGACGATGCCGAGCGAGTTTGCATTCAACTTTGCCTGGTTTTCCATACATGCCGGATGTGTTGACCACGGGGTTCAATGTCTTCCAGACACTCGACAGCATAGGACAGACCGCTCCGTTCACGCGGTGCTTCTTTGCCTTTGAGAAGCCTTGAGAAGGCCCCAGTTCGAGCTTGGCCGTCTAATGAGGCTGTTCTCGCACTCTGGAGGTCCCATGCCCGACGATGCACCGAGCGAGCTCCTGAGCCGGCGCCACCAGATGTTCCCCGTGCTGACGGAGGCGGAAATCGCGCGCATCCGTCGCTTTGGCACCGTCCGGCACTACCGGCGCGGCGAGCGCCTGTTCGCGGTGGGTCAGCCGGGGCCCGGCATGTTCGTCGTGTTAAAGGGAATCGTATCGATCAGCCAGCGCGACGGCCTGGGGCACGTGGTGCCGATCGTGCACCAGGGCCCCGGACACTTCCTCGCCGAGGTCGGCACGCTGTCGGGCCGACCGGCGCTGGTGGATGGGCATGCCGAGGAAGACGTGGAGACGCTGCTCGTGCTTCCCGGGCAACTGCGCGCCCTCATCATCGCGGAAGCCGACCTGGGTGAGCGGCTGGTGCGCGCGCTCATTCTGCGGCGTGTCGCGCTGATCGAAGCCGGCCACAGCGGGCCGGTGCTCATCGGGCAGCCGCAGTCGCCCGACGTACTGCGCCTGCAGAATTTCCTGCGCCGCAACGGCCAGCCGCATCACGTCGTCGACGCGAGCGGAGATGTCGACGCCGCAGCGCTGATGGAGCAGTACGGCGCAGCGGTGGGCGAAGCCCTGGTGGTCTGTCCGGACGGCTCCGTGCTGCTCAATCCTTCCGCCGACACGCTGGCGCGCTGCATCGGCATGGTGGACACGGGGCAGCGTGACGAGTTGTTCGACGTCGCCGTGGTGGGCGCCGGACCGGCAGGCCTGGCCATGGCGGTCTACGCCGCCTCCGAAGGTCTGCACGTCGTGGTGCTGGACTGCAGGGCATTCGGCGGCCAAGCCGGCGCGAGTGCGCGCATCGAAAACTACCTCGGCTTTCCGACCGGCATCTCCGGCCAGGCGCTCGCCGGGCGTGCCTACGTGCAGGCGCAGAAGTTCGGTGCAGAGATGCTGATACCGGCACAGGTCGTGTCGCTCGACTGCACGCGCCAACGAACCGAAGGTGTGCTGGCCATCGGGCTGGCCGATGGGCGGCGCCTCAAGTCGCGCACCGTCGTGATCGCCAGCGGCGCACGCTATCGTCGGCCCGCCGTGCCGCGCCTTGGCGATTTCGAAGGACGAGGTGTCTGGTACTGGGCCTCTGCCATCGAGGCCAAGATGTGTGCGCAGACCGAAGTGGCGCTGGTCGGTGGCGGCAACTCGGCGGGGCAGGCGGCCGTGTTCCTGGCTCAGCATGCGGCCAAGGTCTTCATGCTGGTGCGAGGCCCGAGCCTCGCCGCCAGCATGTCGCGCTACCTGATCGATCGCATCGAGGCCACGCCCAACATCGCACTGTTGCCCCACACCGAGTTGACGCGCCTGCACGGCGATGCACCGAGCGGCCTTGCCGGTGTGACCTGGCGCGACCATCGGGACGGCACCGAACAGGAGCGGTCGCTGCGCAATGTTTTCCTCTTCGTGGGCGCCGAACCCGAGACGTCGTGGCTGGAGGGCTGCGGCGTGGCCGTCGATTCCCACGGCTTCGTGTTGACCGGCGCGGCGGTGCCGCGTGCCACCGACATGCCTTCGCCCGCCTCGCTCGAATCGAGCGTGCCCGGCGTATTCGCGGTGGGCGACGTGCGAGCGGGCTCCGTCAAACGCGTCGGAGGCGCCATCGGAGAGGGCGCCTCCGCCGTCGCGCAGATTCACGCGGCGTTGGCCGCTGTGACGCGCAGAGATGCTGCGGCTGGATAGAGCAGAGCGTTTACGCCGTGAGTGCGCCCCGTGCCATCGCGGAGGCTTGGGGTCCGTCACTCACTCTCACGACCGGGGCCGACAGCTCACGTCCAATGACGGTCCGTGCGTAGAGGTAGGCATCGCGAGCCGTGTCGCTGAGTGCATCCATGTCCACATGGCCGGCGGCGTCGCAGGGAAATACATAGGCACGTCCCGCATCGAAGAGTGACTGGAATCGCAACTCGTAGCGGTCGGGTTCGGGCGGAACCATCGGCGATCGGTTCATGGTTTACACACCTGCGCTGTGTCGTGACTGGCGACGACATTGCCGGCCAGAGACCTCGTGTCGTCGCACATGTCGCGCTCGTTGCGTGGCTCAGCCGCGCTTGGCCTTGCCGCCTGTCTTGACGGCCGAGCTGGTGACGGCGGCGTAGTTGGCTTCGGCGGCCTCGGTGGCTTGGAGACTTGCCTTTTGCAGACTGTCGAACGCGTTGTTCGCAGCCGCTATCGTCGATTTGAACAGGGCGATGCCGCTGCCCGAACCTTCCGGGGCGTTCTTGGAGGCAGCGTCAATCGCGTCCATGACCGCCTTCTGCACGCCCGCAACTTGAGCGGCGGCGACCTTCTCGACCTCAGCCTTGGTGGCGGCAACGATGTCGTACACCTGGCGGCCATAGGCGGCCGCCTTTTCAGCCGCGGGTTGCAGCATCCCCGCTTGCAGGGCCAGCAGCGATTGCGGGTCTTTCACTGACAACGCGGCGAGGCTGGTTTCGGCGGCTTCGTCGAGGCTGCCCTTGGCGGCTTGCAGGTTGAGCGCGGTGAGTTGTTCGACGCCTTCGAATGCCTTGGCGGTGATGCTCAGCAGAACCTCGAGGTTTGCCTGGTTCGTAGCGGCGAATTGGGCGGTGTTCAACATGATGTGCTCCAGTGGGAGTGAGGGGTGGACTTGAAGCAGTTTGCTGCACTGCAACATGATTGAAGTCTACTCGGTCATTTCCACTATGCAAGCAACTTCTGTTGCAGTGCAGCACTTTGGTGTGGAATTTCTAGAAAGGGCCAACTTTGACCGTGGCCCGTCCTGAAGTCGGCCGCAGGCACCGGCGTGGGCACGCATTTGGTGTGAACAGGCCCTAGGTGACTTGCAGGATGTTCCGGTAGGCCGGCTGCAGTTCCCAGGTCATGCCGTCATCGAGATTGGTGTCGGCTTCGAGCAGGTCGGGCCTGGCGTCGTAGGTCACGAACTCCGGGACCGCGAGCGAGGCTTTGGCCGCGTTGTTGCCGTTGACGAATCCGCACTTGAAGAGGAATCGCGCAATCTGGAGACTGTCGCGATAGGCCACCCCATCGACCGGCGGGATGTTCTTGATGCCGGTACGCTTGATGTATTGCTCGGTGATTCTGTGCGTCAGTTCATCGGTCGTGTAGCGCCGAGGGCCAGCACTGAAGCACTCCACCAGCCTTCTAAGATCGCCGAATTGATGATGGTGCTCCTTGTACAGGTCAGCCAGTCGTCTGCGTCCGAACTCGCCCATCGCCTGCGTGATGTGGTGGATGCCGATGCGATCCTTTTGGTCGCGAGCCGCATTCACGCCTGCCATGCGGCACAGTTGCGCAATCCATCGCGGGCGGCCACCTGCCAGAATTCGCAACACATGTTCGGCGGGCGCCGTGGCTTGCCCCCACTTCATACGCCCGACGAAAGCGCACTCGATCAATGCGTTGGCATGATCCTTGTTGTTCCAGGTGCGGGCAATCTCTGAGTCGGGGTCGCTGCGCTTGATGTACGCGAGGATGCGGTTGGCGAGCATGGTCTTCTGCTGCGTGGCAGACCAGATGATTTCGGTGCGGTATTGCTCGACCTTGTCCATGTCCTCGGCGAACGTGAGGTTCGCCCAGACATCGGTACGCACGGTGGCACGTATCCCGATGCCGGAGGTTTCCTTGACCAGATTGCGGCAGGCCGAGAAGAACGTCGAAATGAAGGCCTGTTGGGCAGGCGAATTCTGGAACTTCGCATCGATGTCATCGAGCAGGAACCACACGGGCCTGCGCAGGCCGTCTTCCCGGTCGATGCGGTTCAGCAACTGTTCGTGGTTCGCGGTCGGGCGCGGCGTCGGCGCCAGCTCCAGCACACCGCCCAGGTTGATCTTCCCGACCAGGCGCGTCAGCAGTGCGCTGACCAAGTTTCGCCCCGTGAAGCCGGCGACCTCCGCAGATTCGACCAATGCGATCTGGTTGTCGGTCCATGCGAACCCGATGTCGCGCGCGAGTTCCATGTTGATGGCGCCGCAGATCACCTGCTTCCAGTAGTTCTCCAGCAGGGTGTGGTTCTCGGTCTGGGGTGGTTCCTTCAGGGCCACCAGGTTGGAAGGAACCAGATGCAGGACGATGGGTTTGGGCTCGCGGGGCAGCGTACGCAGCTGGTGAGCGAAGCGCACCAGCAAGGCCGACTTGCCGGTGCCCTTGCGGCCGTTGGCGATCCACAGACGCTTGGCGGGGTCGAGGAAATCCGCAAATGCCGGCTGGTCGACGAAGTACGAAATCAGCACCGATTCGTCTTCGTCTTCACCCGCGTCATTGCCAAAGAGCGTTTTGTCGTCGAGCTCGATCTTCATGGGCTTCGCGTTGGACTTTCCTGCGCCCCAGGGCGGCTGATGTCACCGCTTGTCATGGACGAGCATAGTCCTCCTGTCTGTGAACCGGGCTGTTCAAATTGGGGATCGAGACCCGGGGCAAGCAGTTCGTATGGCGACGCCAGGCGCACGTCGATAGGCTTGAACTTTGTCAGTGCCGCACCTGCGGCGGGAGGACGCTCCGATTGCATGGAGCGTCGTCTGGCGACACCCCATGCTTAGGTTGGAGCCCCGTTCCCACCGCCGTGTCTCAGGCAGTGTCTCGGTTGCCAGCCGCATGCGACGATGAACGAACTCCCGAGGGGTCGACCAAGTCGGTGCGGCTTCACTGTGCTTGAGGATTCCATGAGGAGCTCCTTGAAACATGGGTTGAGGAACGTCGCGGCCCGCAGCTGAACATGACCGCTTCGAGTCGTGCCCTTCAGTTGCCGAACCGCTGCATGCGGTTCAACTTTTGGCGGTCGTGCCCGGTCTGGCTAACGGGCGGCCCGACTTGGGCAACTGCCTTTGCCGCTAGCATCCGCCCATGTCCTCGCACGATGATTCCCACGGCCGCGATGGCTCGCACAACGGCGCACGCGTGCTTGCGCGCACCCAGGCTGGCGCGCGCTCTGCCGCTCGCATCGGTGCGCCGACCTTGCCGTGAAGATCTTCCTCTCCTACCCATCGGCCGAGCGAACCATCGCCGACCGACTGGCGCTGGCACTCGAAGCCGAAGGCCACGAGGTTTTCTTCGACCGCAGCGACCTGGCCGCCGGCGAGGCCTTCCACCAGCGCCTGCGCGAAGCCATCCAGTCTGCCGATGCGATGGTCTTCCTCGTCACGCCGGCCGCGGTGGCACCGGGCAGCTACACGCTGGCCGAGCTGGACATCGCGCGCGGCCGTTGGCGCCGGCCGGCTGGCCACATCCTGCCGGTGCTGGTGGCGCCGACGCCGATGGCGTCGCTGCCGCCCTATCTGTCGGCGGTGACCTTGCTGCAGCCGCGCGGTGAACCCGTTGCCGCGACGGTGGCCGCGGTCGCTCGGCTCGATGGCCGCGGTGGCGCGGGCCGGCTCCGCATGACCATGGTCGCGGTGCTGGTGCTGGTGCTGCTGGGCGCCATCGCGCTCGCCACGATGCAATTGATGCAGCGACGCGCTGTCGAAGCGGCGATGCGTCGCGATCAGCTCGCGGCCGCGCAGGCGATCCAGCTCTGCAACGACGGCAGCCACGAGCCTGCTCTTCGGCAGCTCACCGAACTGGCGGCGCACCAGCCACCCGCCCCCGCCGTGGCGGCACTGCGCGAAGACTGCGCAATGCGTTGGCTGCGCGAGATGCGGGCCACCAGCAGTGACAGCGTGAAGCGCAGCTTCGGCGAGCAGGTGGCCGTGGCGCAGCCGGTGCTGCTGCAGGGCCTCGCCACTGCGCAAGGCGTGCGCGCCGCCGACCTGCGGGCGCACATCGGCTGGGGCGAGCACCTGCGCAGCCGCGAAGGCACGGGCAGCGCCGACCCGGTGCTGCATTGGCAACGCGCGCTGGCCGACGACGCCGGCAACGTGTATGCCCACGCGATGTGGGGGAACACCTTGCTGCCGGGCCGGCTGGCCGAGGCGCGGCAGCATTTCGACAAGGCTGTGGCCAGCGGCCGCGACCGCGAGTTCGTGCGCCGCCTGCAATTCGGCGGTGCCCTGGGGGGCAACAACGAAGCGGTGGCCTACGCCGTGGTGGTGGCCGACGAGATGCGCCGCGGCGGCGAAGCCTTGTCGTCGGCGCAGCGCGCGCGGCTCTGGAACTACGCCTTCAGCTCGCGCCTGCTGGAAGCCGATGCACGCAACGCCTTGTTCGCAGCCCTGCCGCCGCCCGCGCTGCGTGCCACCTTCGAGTGGTTGTTCCCCGCCGCCGAGTTGCGCGAAAAGACCAACGTGATGGGCCGCTTCGACTTGGCCACGTTTCAGGCCAACGCCGGCGATCGCGATGCGGCACGTGCCGGCTTCGAATCATTGGAGCGCTATCTGCGCGCCGAGCGCCAGGGTGGCCGCCTGCTCGAACAGACGCAGCGCGCCCTGGCCGATCTGCGCTGACGGTTGCGGGCATGGCCCCTAGAAGTGGGGGTGCAGCGACCATCGCACAAGCCGAACATGGCAATTCCCACTGATCGAGACAGGAACGAACCATGACGACTCGAGGCTTCACCGTCAGCCACGCAAGCGATGCCCGCTTCGAGCGAGGCCTTCGCGGCTACTACGAGTACCGCGGACTCGGCATCAAGGAAGCCACCGACGGAGGAATCGACGTCCACGTCATCCGCGCCGTGCCGGGCGAACCCTTCTCGAGCGAGCCGCACGTGCACCGCACGACGTTTCAGCTCGTCTATGTGCTCAAAGGGTGGATCGAACTCGAGTACGAGGAGTACGGTGTCCAGCGCTTCGAAGCCGGGTCGAGCGTGTTCCAGCCCCCTTCGATCCGGCATCGCGAGGTCGGACACAGCGACGACGTCGAGATGCTCGAAATCGTCATGCCGGCGGACTTCGAGACAGCGCTCATCGATTCTTTGCACGGCTAAGAACCTATCCGCAGGCAGACTCAGATGCCAGATTCATACGACCTGGCCGGAAAGACGGCGCTTGTCACCGGCGGTGCGACGGGCATCGGCAAAGCCATCGCCAAGCGGCTCTTGCTCAGCGGGGCCCGCGTGTTGGTCCGGGATGCAAGACCCGCCAGTGTCGAAGGGGCCGAGGCAGAGATGGTTGACATCACTCGGCACGACCAGATTGCCGACAGCCCGGCACGGGCGATCGGTGCAGGAAGGCGCATCGACATCCTGGTCAATGACGCGGGCTATGTCGGCCGTCGTGTGGGACAAGACGACGAACATAAGCACTGCCGCGAGGGCACACTATGGACAAGCCCGCCACGCTCTCGTGGCCCGGCGGGCACCTATCCATCATCGACAGCGGAGATTTCTGCCCATGGGCGTCATCGAATCGAGAGTGGTCAACATCGAAGACTTGAAACTGGAGCACTCCACCAAGGGGAGCAGCTTCGAGAGTAGGTCCGCTCGCATCGGGACGCTGCTTGGCGCCAAGGATCTTGGCTATTCCTACGATGTTGTCCCACCGGGAAAGCGCTCCTGTCCCTTTCACAGCCACCGTGGGGAAGAGGAGATGTTCTTCATCGTCAGGGGAACGGGCACGCTTCGCTACGGCAACGAAACTCGCAAGATTCGCGCCGGCGACGTGATTTGCTGCCCCACGGGTGGGCCGGAGACGGCGCACCAACTCGTCAACGACTCGAATGACGCGTTGGCGTATCTGTCCGTCAGCACGATGATGCCGGCCGAGGTGTGCGAGTACCCCGACTCGCAGAAGATCGGCGCGTATGGCGAAGGCCTCCGCCACATGACTCGCGCTGGCGACGCCGTGGACTACTGGGTTGACGAGGCGTAGGGGGACGCACGCGGCCGAGCTGGCTGTTGGCCGCGGCAGCAGCCGGCCAGCCTCAGACGGCGGGGTAGTGGGTGAGATCTTCCACAAGCGGACGTCGCGGTCCGATGGCTACAACCCAGGCATATGTAGCTGGGTCGCAAGCCCGTCACCGACGCGGACGAGTTGTGTTGGCAGCCTTGGGCCGCGAAGATCTGCTGCCTGGTCGCGGCTTTACGCGAGCCAAGTTGGCGGTGATGAGTGCCGCGGTCAGCGTTACGAGCCACGAAAAATACACCCACAACAAGAAGACGGGGAATGCCGCGAACGCTCCGTACACTGCCGTGTAGGTCGGGGCCTTGAGCATGTAGGCCGCGAAGCCGCGCTTGCCCAACTCGAAAGCGATGCTGGCGACAAAGCCGCCTGCGATCGCATCGCGCCGTCGCACCCTGGTATTCGGCACGAAGTAGAACATGGTCGTTAGTCCCACTGCGCTGAGCACCACGGGACCCAATGTCAGCACGAACTTGACCGATGGCGGTACGGTTCCGATCAGGCCCATCGACGCGCTTAGCACATAGGACGTCGCCCACAGACTCGCTCCCAGAGCGGGCGGTCCTATGGCCAACATCAACAGATACAAACCGACGCGCTTGAAAAACGGACGCCCTCTTCTTACTTCCCAAATCTGGTTGAGGGCATTTTCAATGGTGAGCAGCATGGCTATCGCCGTCGCCAGTACGAACAGCGAGCCAAGCACGGTCAGGCCGCTCGCGTTCTCGGCGAACTGACTCAGATACTTCAGGACCGTCCGCGAGATGTCTGCCGGAAGCAGGCTCTGTAGCAGGTACTCTTCGATCGCCGTCTCGAATCGCTTGAAGATCGGAAATCGCGTAAACAGCGCAAAGCTCACCGCCAGAAGCGGCACGATGGACAGCACGGTCGTGAACGTCAGGCTGCCAGCGACCTGGGCCAGGTGTTCTTCCCTGGCGCGGCGGATGGTGAGTCGAGTCAGGCTAAACATGCGTCACTCAAAATTGATGCGGCGGATGAGACTTTCGTCCACTACGGCGGCCGTGACGGCCAGCAGCACGAGGGAAAGGCAATTGCGACGCGGCCAACACGGTCGTACGGCTGTAAACGATGCCGCCGCTGCATGGCCATTGTGCCGGGCCGGCCCGGGCGGCTCTCACCCTTGCGGTTGCCCGGGTCGGTAAGGTTCCTAAGTTCGGAAGTAGCCGTCTTGCGAAATCCAGAGATGGCCGAGCGACCGCTCCCCATGCTGGTGAAGGATCCCAATGGGTCGCCAGATGCAGACCCGATGCGCAAGCGGAAGGCCCGCGAGCCGCTGGCCGCATCGATGCTGCGGTCAGCTAGCATTCCCCAACAAGCTTTGCTGGGATGCCGTGAGTTCAGATCCTCAAACCAACGCCAGACCCAACCTGAGAACGGATTCGGGTCATTCAATCTCGGGGCCTTCGTGGCGGACGTTGGGAGTGCTGCTTTCAGCGCTGATTCTCTGGGCCGTCACAGCGACCGGACAAGTCATCGCAAGGAAGCCGGACGAAGTCAAGGTCGGGCAAACGCTTCGCGACGCGACCATGCGTGGCCTCAATGGCCCCGACCACAAGCTCTCGGACTACCGCGGCAGGCCGCTTGTCATCAATGTCTGGGCCAGTTGGTGTGGTCCATGCAGGCAGGAGATGGCGTCGTTGGAAAGGCTCGCCTGGCAGGAGCACGCTGTACCCTTCGCGGTCATCGGCATCTCAACCGACGACTATCCCGAACGCGCCAAGCAACTGCTCAAGGTCAGCAACGCAACCATCAGCCATTTCATCGACAGCAATTTGCAGTTGGAGATGATGTTGGGGGCTTCGCGCCTGCCCCTGACCGTCTTGGTCGATGCCGATGGTCGGGTCGTCGCCAAGATCTATGGCGCGAAGCAATGGGATGGCTCGGAGGCCAAGACATTGATTGGCAATGCCTTCCAACAGCAAGGGCCCGCCCCAAGGCGGTAGCGGAACTGCATCGTTGCGACCTTGCGCGCTGTTGCCCACTGCTTTGTAGACCGGCGACGGGTAAGTTTGGGTCGTGTCCAGCCGCCCAGCCGGCTACGGGCCCGGTTCTTGCGTTTCGCGAGCAACCGAGTCTGTCGGGGCCGAAGCACCGCACCGACTTGGCGCTTTTCCCCGGCGGCGCCGGATGTCGGCGCCGCCGTGTTGTGCCACAGCGAATCAACGGTGCTCGCGACGCGCACCCGAAGGAAGCAGCATGGTCAAGGCCCAGCAGGAACGGGCATCCCTCGAATTGCTGGCGATGTACCAGATCAGCAAGGTGCTGGGCTCGTCGCTCGACATCGCCAAGACGTTCCGCGAGACGCTCAACGTCCTGAACTCGACGATGGGCTGGCGTCGCAACATGATCGTGCTGAAGGAGGACGACGGCCTGTTGCGCGGCTTCTGCGCCATCGGGCTGTCGCGCGAGGAGGAGCAGCGCTGGGAGTACGCGGTCGGCGAAGGCATCATCGGCCGCGCCTTCGCCTCCGGCATGCCCATCACCGTGCCCGACATCGCGCGCGAGCCGATGTTCCTGAACCGCACCGGTGCCGTCGACCAGTCGCCGAGCGAGGCGATCGCGTATGTCGCCACGCCCATCCGCGCCGGCGGCCGCACGCTCGGCGTGTTGACGATGGACCGGGCCGTGCCGGCGAAATTTGCGTCGTTCAACGACGACGTGCGGCTGCTCACGATGGTGGGCACCCTGATCGGACAGACGCTGCTGCTGCACCGAAACGTGAGCACCGAACACGAACGCCTCAGCGACGAGGCGCGGCGCCTGCAGAAGGCGCTGCGGCCCGCGTTCCAGCTCGAAACGGTGATCGGGGTGTCGGCGCCGATGCAGGAGGTGTTCGCGCAGGTCCATCTGGTCGCGCCGGCGCGCACGACCGTGTTGCTGCGCGGCGAGAGCGGCACCGGCAAGGAGGTGATCGCGCGCGCCATCCACAACCTGTCGCCGCGCAAGGACGCGCCGTTCATTCGTGTCAATTGCGCCGCGTTGACCGAATCGCTGCTCGAGTCCGAGCTGTTCGGCCACGAGAAGGGTTCGTTCACCGGCGCCACCGGGCAGCGCAAGGGCCGCTTCGAAATGGCCCACGGCGGCACGCTGTTCCTCGACGAGATCGGCGACATCTCGCCGTCGTTCCAGGCCAAGCTGCTGCGGGTGCTGCAGGAGCGCGAGTTCGAGCGCGTGGGCGGCACGCAGCCGGTCAAGGTCGACGTGCGGCTGGTGCTCGCGACCAACCGCCAACTTGAGAAGATGGTCGCGGCCGGCGAGTTCCGTGCCGACCTGTACTACCGCATCAACGTGGTCAGCGTATTCCTGCCGCCGCTGCGCGAACGGCGCGACGACATCCCGGCGATGGTCGAGCACTTCCTGTCGCGCTTCAACGCCGAGAACCACCGCAGCATCAAGCTCACGCCGAAGGCCTTGCGTGTGCTGACCAGTTGCTACTGGCCCGGCAATGTGCGCGAACTCGAGAACTGCGTCGAACGCACGGCCACGATGACCGCCGGCAGCGAGATCACCGACTTGAGCTTTCCGTGCCACGACAACCGCTGCCTGACCCAGGTGCTGCACCACGTGGACCGCGAAGACGCCGTGCGGCCGCGCCGAACCATCGACATCCCGGTCAAGGAGGTCTACACGCCGCGCGAGGCGGCGCCGGGTGCCGCCGCGCCCGCGAAGGCGGGGGAGGGGTCCGCCACGGCCGTGCTCGACGACAAGCCGCAGGGCGAACGCGACCGCCTGGTCTGGGCCATGGAGCGTTGCGGCTGGGTCCAGGCCAAGGCCGCAAGGCTGCTCAACATCTCACCGCGACAGATGGGCTATGCGCTGCAAAAGCATGGCATCGAGGTGCGCAAGTTCTGAGAGGGTGTGCTCGAGAGCATGCGTCCGCCGGGCCGGCTCACGCAGGTTGGAGTGGCTGCGTCTGCGGGCCGGCGAACAGCATCACCACTGAACGGGCCGCAACGCGGTGCGTGGCGCCCGCCACCGGTTCGGCGTCGCCGGGCAGCACCAGGTCCTGCGGTGCGGACCGCGAGGTGTCGATGATGCGCCGCCAGCCTGTGCCTGCCGTGCCGGCCCAGTCGGGCAGGACCGGCAGGTCGAAGTCCAGCGGCTCCCAGTACGCATTGAGCGCGAAGTGCATCAGCAGATCGCCCGACAAGCTCTTGGCGGTGACGGCCAGGCTGTGCGAATCGTGTGCGCGATCCGGCTGGTCCAGCCGCACCCCGTGCAACTGAATTTGGGCATGAGTCATCAGCTCGGCCAGCGTCAGGTGGTGATCGGTGCGCACCGATTCGCGGATGAAGCGAATCCGGATCAGCCCGCGGACAAAACGGCGCAGATCGGCATGGCGCTGCACCGCGGACCAGTCGAACCAGCTGAGCTCGTTGTCCTGGCAGTAGGCGTTGTTGTTACCGTGCTGCTTGCGCCGCACCTCGTCGCCCATCAGCAGCATCGGCGTGCCCAGCGACAGGATGCTGATGGCCAGCAGATTCTTGATCTGGCGCAGGCGCAGCGCCTCGACCGCCGGGTCGTCGCTGTCACCCTCGACGCCGCAGTTCCAGCTCAGGTTGTTGTCGCTGCCGTCGCGGTTGCCCTCGAGGTTGGCATCGTTGTGCTTGCGCTCGTAGGACACCAGGTCGTTGAGCGTGAAGCCGTCGTGGCAGGTGACGAAGTTGATGCTCTGCGCAGGCTCGCGCGGATTGGCGCCGTACAGGTCGGGGCTGCCGAACAGGCGGTCGGCCAGCCGCGTCACCATGCCGGGGTCGCCGCGCACGAAGGCGCGCACATCGTCGCGGAACTGGCCGTTCCATTCCTTCCAGCTGTCGCCGACGAAACGGCCCACCTGGTACAGCCCCGCCGCATCCCACGCCTCGGCGATCAGCTTGGTGCCCACCAGCACCGGGTCGGACTCGATGTCCCACAGCACCGGCGGGTTGGCGAGCGGTCGCCCCTGCTCGTCGCGCGACAGGATGGCCGCCAGGTCGAAGCGGAAGCCGTCGACATGCATCACCTCGACCCAGTAGTGCAGGCTGTCGAGAATGAGCCGCCGCACGATGGACTGGTTGGCGTTGAGCGTGTTGCCGGTGCCCGAGTAGCTGGCGTAGTTGCCCTCGGTGTCGAGCATGTAGTAGGTGCCGTCGGCGAGGCCGCGCCAACACAGCGTCGGGCCGCCGTCGCCATTCTCGGTCGTGTGGTTGAACACCACGTCGAGGATCACTTCTAGCCCCGCCCGGTGCAGCGAGCGCACCATGTCGCGGAACTCGTCGAGCACCGCGAGCGGCGCGTCGGGCTGCGTCGCGTAGCCGGCATGCGGCGCGAAGAACGACATCGGTGCGTAGCCCCAATAGTTGCCGAGCCCGGGCGGCGCATCCTGCACGTCGAACTGGAACACCGGCAGCAGCTCGACCGCCGTGACCCCCAGGTCCAGCAGGTACGGGATCTTCTCGACCAGGCCGGCGTAGGTGCCGCGCCGTGGCGGCGCGACGCCGGAGTTCGGGTGGCGCGTGAACCCGCCGACATGCATCTCGTAGATCACGGTCTGCGCGAAGGGGCGACGCAAGGGCACGTCGCCTTGCCAGTCGTAGCGGCTCACATCGACGACGACGCTCTTGCAGGCCGTGGCATCGTTGCTTGCGGTGGCTGCAGGGGCCACGCGCCGGTAGTGCCCCGGCATGGCCAGCGCTCGGCCATAGGGGTCGAGCAGCACCTTGCCGGCGTCGAAGCGCATGCCGCGCGCGGGGTCGAACGGGCCATGGGCGCGCCAGGCATAGACCTGCCCCGGCGCCAGCCCCGGCACGAACACATGCCAGTAGTGATAGCTGCGGTGTTGCCGCGCGTCGAGCGTGATCACGCGTGCGGGCATGGCGTCGTCCGCCGCCGCGTAGAGCAGCAGGTCCAGCTGCTGCGCCCCGCGCGCGTACACGCTGAAATTGACCCCGTCGGGCTGCGGCGTCGCGCCCAGCGGGTCGGGGCGGCCCTGCAATGGCGATGCCGTTGAAACCACCATGGCGCAGATGATGCGCCACGTTGCTAAGTCGACTCGGGCGCCGCTGCCGCGGCCTCAACGGCCTTCTCACGCTTGCGCCAGGTGCCGCCGCTGCTGAAACACTCCCAGGCCCACCTAATCCACTTGAGCATCGAGGCGGTCAGCCACAGCGCCCACAGCAGCATCAGCAGCCGGTACGCCAATACCGGCACCGACACGACCCACGCCGACGCCACCGGGTCCGCGAAGCGGTCCTGGTACCAATTCAGCACGTGCGCATCGGAGCCGTTGCCGACGATCATCAGGTCCGGGTAGCCGAGCAAGCCCACCCGCACGGTGTTGAGCAGGAACGCCGCGGCGACCAGGGTCCACAGCACCAGCACCCACTGCAGGAAGTTCGACAGGTGTCGGGTCAGCCGGGGCGCGTCGCCCATGAGCTCGGCCCCGAAGCGGCGCCGTGCGGCCACTGCGAAGAACCATGCCGCCACGGCCGCGGCACCGAGCAGCGAGGTCTGCGCCAGCCCGATGCCCAACAGGAACCAGGCCACGGCGCCGAGCGGCGTGAGCTTGCTGCGCCCGAGCGCGATGGCCACACCCAGCAGCGCCACCAGCACGCCCCAGAACAACACGGCCGGGCCGATGCGTGGCCCGCCCACGGCGAGCACCACGCGCTCGGGCGGGAGCCTGATCTGCGTCGTGGCATTGACGCCGGCCGCACCGAGCCCCTGGGTGGTGGTGTCGAACCACCAGCCCATGCCGCGCGGCTCACGCCAATCGATCTTCAGCGTGTGCTCGCCCGGCATGATGGGGATCAGCAGCTCACGGCCCTGCGGCTGAACGGGCTGGCTCTGGCCGTCGAGCGCGAGCCCGAGAAACTCGACCCCGTCGGGCAATTGCATGCGGTGATTGCTGCCCTGGCTGGAGCGCAGGGTGGCCGTGGTGCTCACGTCGGTGGCGCGCAGGCCCGGGCTCAGGTTGCGGCGCAGGCGGTCGATGGTCAGCGTCTGGCCGGCGGTGCCTGCGGGCTTGCTGATCTCCACGGCGATGCTCTCGCCGGGCCAGGGCTGCCAGCTGGGCATCAAGCGAGCGCTGTCGCGGTCCAGGTACAGCACCGGCGCAATGCCGGACCAGCCGACGTGCCATTGCGCCGACGGATCCAGCCGCCACAGCTCGATCTGGTGGGGTTCGCGCGCGCTCACGAGCTGCAACCGCGCCGACTCCTTCAGCGTGCTGACGAACGCCGCCGAATCCTCGGCGCCGAGCTGCACCACGGCATGGCCGTCGTCGACGCGCACGACCTCGTTGTTGACCGCCTCGCCGTCGAGCAGCGGGATGCGGGCGCGCACCGGTGCGCGGCTCGGCGCCAGGCGCGTGACCCGGGTCTCGATGGTCCAACGCAATCCAAGATGAACGATGCGCTCGACGCGCAGGAACGGCGGCAGGGCGTCGCGCTGCGTGCCGCCGTCGGCGGAGGGCGCGCCCGGCGTGCTGCGCGACAAACTCAAGGCGCCCGAGGCGAGTCCGCGCGCGTCCAGTCCGGCGAGTGTCCAGCCCTCGACCTGCACCGAGACGTCGCGCGGCGGCATCGGCAATGCGATCTCGACATTGGTGGACTCGCCGACATCGGCGACCAGCAGCACCTGGCTCACGCCGGCGCGGGCCGCCATCCACAACGCGCCGCCGGCGTCGCGCCGCACCAGCGCGGGTTTGCCATCGGCGGTGATCAGCGTCGGGCGCCAGTTCGCACCTTGCCCGGGCAAGGGCAGCATCGTGTCGGCCAGTGCGTGGACTTCCAGGCGCAGCTGCACGCGCGAACCCTGGGCTTCGATCCGAAGCCGCGTGATGTCGGCACATTGGGGCAGGCAGTCGGGTGGTGCACTGAGCTTGGTGCGCAGCGCGTCCAGCATGGCGTTGTCCGGGATGGTGGTCGCTGGCGCGGCGGACTCAGCCGACGGCGCGGTCGACCAGGCGTCGCCGGACACGCCCGCGAGTCCCGCGAACAGCAGGCCGGCCAGCAGCGACGCGATGCCGCTCGATGCGACGCCCTGCGGCGGCGTTTGCGGACGCCGCGGCCAGCCCGGCAGCCCGATCGCCAGCGCCCACAGTGCGGCCACCATCAGCGCCAGACCGCCCAGTCGCAGCGCCACGGTGCCGGCCGGCGGCAACAGGACCAGGCCGACACTTTGCGCGGCCTGCACCGGACCTTGCCAGAGCAGGCGGTGCGTGTTCCAGCGCCAGGCCGGCAGCCCCGGACCGGTCTGCACCTTGACGCTGGGATCGATGTCGTCGAGCGACTTGCTTTCCAGGCGATTCGACGCGTAGCCGGAGACCTGCGCCGTCTTGGCGGCGGACTTCATCGCCTTTTCGAGCGCGCGACCCTCCTGCATCAGTGGGGCGGGCACGGCCTCCTCGACGCGAGCGGCGTCGCTACGCTCGGGGGCCGCCGCCGGCGCGGGGGCCGCAGCGGCCGGCGTGGCCACCTGGCGTGCGCGCGGCGCGTCGGCCACCTGCAGCCACGGGTGTTCGAGGGCGGGGTAGATCGACAGTCGGACCTGCTGCACCGCGTAGGGGACCAGCCACAGTGCGATGAAGCCGGCACACAGCCGGCTGCCCCAGGTGGCGCCGCTCAGCAGCTTGCCGGCCGGCAGCACGCGGGTGAGGGCCAGCAGGCCGAGCAGGACCAGCCACATCGCCTGCGGCGCGTCCGGCATGTGCCAGCTCAGGACCAACGCGCCCGCAACCAGCGCGGCTGTCTTGCGGCCCAGCAGCTTGGCCGCAGCCAGAACGCTCAGCAGCACGAAGAAGAAGTCCCACAGCGTCCAGCGCGCGACCCAGGAGCCGTCGGCCTGGTCGACACCGCGCGCGTGCAGCAGGCGCCAGCCGGGCGGCAAATGGAGTTGCGCGGACGCCGCGCTGAAATCGGCCGACCAGCCGGTCGCCGGCAAGCTCCGGTCATCGCCTTCCACGCGGCTGTCGGCGTTCAGCGCCAGCGTGCCGCGGCGCAGTTCGACGCCGTCGGCCTGAGCGCCGGCGCGGCGCGTCACGGGCTGGTCGTTGCCGTCGGCCGCGGCACGGCCGAGCACGCCCGGCGGCGCCATCTCGAGCCGCCATGAGCGCGACAGGCTGCCGCTGATCGCGTCTTGCATCGTGTACCCGCCGCCGTCGAAATCGAGCCAGATCTGGCGCATGAGCGTCAGCCGGTCGGCGCCGGGTTGCGGGTTGCCGCGGCGCGATTCGGCGAGCTTGAGGGTTTGGCCGGCTTTGATCTGGTACGCCGGGTAGGCGCGCCACGCATCGGGGATGGCCACCTGCTTGGGATCGACCGAGGGCAGGCCCTCGGCGCGGACCAGGCGCAACTCGTTGTGCGCGGCGAACGACCAGATCTCGTCGGCCTGATCGGCGGGCAAGGACAGGGCGTTCACCGGCGCCATCAACCGCCCGCGTATCGCCACCGACCAATTGCCCGGCCGACCCTGAAGGCGCAGCTGCCCTTGCTCGTTCAGGCGCGCCGGCAGGGGGCTGTCGAGGCTCTCGGGGACGAAGCCGGGCAGCAGCGCGGCTGTCAGCTGGATCTCGCGCGGCTTGCCCGAGATCGCGATGTCGTAGTGCGTGGTCATGCGCAGCGGGATGTCGTCGTCGACGAGCCGAGAGCTGCGCACCGTCAAGGCATCGGAGGCCTGCGTTCCGGTCTGCGTTGGCTGCAGCCACACCCGGCCGTCGGCGTCCGGTGTGCGGATCGCGGGCTTGCCATCGAGGCTCAGCTGCAGGCTGCCGGTTTCCCGGGGGAGCAGCAGGTCCTGGGGCATCTGCGGCCAACGCAGCGTGCCGGTGACGACGTGGCTTCCGGCCGACAACTGAGCGACCGGCCGGTCGTCGCGCGCTGTTGTGGCCAAGGCCTGGCCGTCGGCCTTGAGCTCCTGTGGCCAGCGGCCCGGCTCGCCCGGCAACTCCACCAGCGCCGCAGCACCGAACACCTGCACCTCGAATCGGAACGCCGCGCCGTCCTTCGTCGCCTGCAGTTCCAGCCGCGACGGCCAGATGCAGGCGCGGTTCTCTTCGCTGTTGTAGGGGGCGGGACAGGCCAGGATTTCGTGACCGTGCATCACCCAGGGCACCCACGACTTGAGCGGGTCGGGCACCGACGCCTTGGGCAGCGGCGCTGCCCCGGCGGCGACTGCGATGGCGCCGACCAGCAGCAGCACGAGCGTGGAGACGTGAGCGTGTTTCATTCAGTCGCTTCCCTGCGGTGAGAGTCCGAGATTCTCGCGGTGCGTGTCGCGCCGGCGTGCGGCCGGATGCGACACACCCGGCGACGACGCACGTTTGCGCCGGCGCCAGACCCTTGTACGCGGCCAGAAGGTTAACGGGGTGATGGCGTGGCGCGATGGCAGCGGCTGTGTGCGGACTCGGCGATCTCGCGCCCGCGCGGACGCTGCGCCGACTTCAGCGCGACGGGCGCAGGCCCTGCGTCAGGCCGCCCGGCGGCGCGACGCTGTCGGCCGGTAGGTGCAGGCGGGAAGGGTCTCGGCGAAGTCGCTGACCGGGGCGTCGTCGAAGCGCATCGAGGCGGACGCACGAAATTCGCTCGCCCCCAGGCACCCACCATCAATGTGCTCGAACGTGGCAAAGCCGTCGCCTTGGGGCGAGTGCTCTGGGCTACCGAATCCCAGCACGTCTCGGGTGAACCATTCCAGAACCTTGGTCATCGCCTCACTCCGTCGTCAGCCAACCGCAAGGGGTGGTTGTGAATGAAGCATCGGCGATGCGAGGGCGTCTGACCATCCTTCTGACGGGGGAGGCGCGGCCCGGTTCAGCTGAGCATCAGCGCCTGCACCCAGCACGCCGACTGTGCGTTCGACTCCACGCGGCGCTCGGGCCAGTGCCTCAGCCCGATGGCCACGCGCCCGGTCCACCAGATCATGCGGCCCGTGGTCGACAGCCACACGGGCCCGACATAGCCATTCGGAATCTCCACCGGCGGCGCGATCTGATGGGCATGGATCGCGGAGCGCCTGGCGTGGACCTCGGAGTGGGGTGAATGCTGCATGGACCTCTCCTGGAGTGACAACGAATGATCCGGCGAAGTCACGCTGCGCGCACCCGCCTGGATGGGTGCCTCCATTCAGGGGGCGGACATTTGCAAGACGCGCGCGATTCGCTCATGGAGTCAGTCCTTCCTTGCGAGCCGCAGCTGAACCATCGCGATGAACATGGCTGCAAGTCCCCAGAGAAGCAGCACGGATCGTGCGAACTCGCCCGTCAGGTCGACGAAGCCGGTCAGCGCCAGGCACGAGGCCACGAGGTCGACGGCCGACAAGGTGCACAGCAACAGCATGAATTCCGCAATCCAGCCGGCCATCGAGACGAGGAGCAGAACGCCGTAGGACAGGCCGGTGGCCAGCACCGCGGCTCGCATCGACATGCCGCCCAACACAAGGTCGCGAAGCACGGCCGCGACAACGAACATCGCGGACGCAAGGCAGAAACCGGCACTGCGGATCTGCACCTTGGGCGGCAGCAGCCGGTGCGGGCGACAGAAGCAGATTCCCATCGCCATCATCGCGAGCACGGTCGCCGCCTCGCGCAGAAGGGCGGGCGGACCGATCGGCCTTGATTGGCGCCAATGCCACAGGTTCTCGGCAAACATGGATTCCTCCTGCGGGCCGTTGAGTCGAAGGCCGATCGCTGCAACGATCTGGCCACACTGCGGGTCCCCCGGCAATCCGCACCCTTAGGGGAGTGGGTCCCCTAACTTCGCCGACGACCCGGTCCGCGCCTTTGAGTTGCCGAAGCGCGGCGAGCGGTTCAAATCGGGACCTGCGGCGTGCCGCCCGGGCGACCTTGATGCCAGGGGTGATTCATCCTATAAGCCGGTACCGAGGCAGGCCCCGTCCGCTGTCCTCGTGCACCCGTTGAATCAACCAAGAAGGAACCGCGATGAAACGATATGGAGCGGAGTTCATTGGCACGTTCTGGCTCGTGCTGGGTGGATGTGGCAGCGCCGTGCTGGCCGCGGCGTTTCCCAACGTGGGCATCGGCCTGCACGGCGTGGCGCTGGCCTTCGGCCTGACGGTGCTGACCATGGCCTACGCGCTGGGACATATCTCGGGCGGTCACTTCAACCCGGCCGTCTCGGTCGGGCTGTGGGCCGGCGGCCGCTTTCCGGCCGCGCAGCTGCTGCCGTACACCGCGGCCCAGGTGCTGGGCGCCGTGGCGGCGGGCGGCGTGCTCTACCTCATCGCCAGCGGCAAGGCGGGATTCGATGTGTCGAGTGGCTTCGCGTCCAACGGGTATGGCGCCCATTCGCCGGGGGGTTACTCGCTGACAGCCGCCCTCGTCACCGAGACGGTGCTCAGCGCCGGGTTCCTGATCGTCATTCTCGGCGCCACTGACGCGCGTGCCCCGCAGGGCTTCGCGCCGATAGCCATCGGTCTTGCGCTGACATTGATTCACCTGATCAGCATTCCGGTCACCAACACCTCGGTCAACCCCGCGCGCAGCACGGGCGTGGCGCTGTTCGTCGGGGACTGGGCCCTGGCGCAGCTCTGGCTGTTCTGGGCCGCGCCGATCGCGGGCGCGCTGATCGGGGCCGGGCTCTACCGTTTTGTCGGCAAAGCGGGTGACTGACATGCGGCGCACCGCCGCGTGCGTGGTGGCGTGGGTGCTGTTGCTCAGCACGTTCAGCGCCGTTGCCGCGGGCCGCGCATCGGGCGGTCGGCAAACCCTGGTTCACCAGGGCATCGAACGCAGCTACGTGGTCCGTCTGCCCGCTGCGCCGACCCCGCCCGATCAGCGTCTGCCGCTGGTGCTGGTGTTGCACGGCGGCGGTGGCCACGCCGCGAATGCCGAGGCGATGACCGGCTTCACCGACAAGGCGAATCGAGAAGGTTTCATCGTCGTCTATCCCGAAGGGACCGGCCGGTTCAAGGGCCGGCTGCTGACCTGGAATGCGGGCCACTGCTGCGGCCACGCGATGGAGCGCCGGGTCAACGACGTGGACTTCATCCGAACGCTGATCGAGCGGCTGGTGGCGGACTACCCGGTGGACCCGCGGCGCGTCTATGCCACCGGCATGTCGAACGGCGGCATGATGACGCACCGTCTCGGGATTGAACTCTCCGACCGGTTGGCCGCCATTGCGCCGGTGGTCAGCACGCTGTTCGGCGACGAGAAAACGCCGCCGCACGCGGTGGCCGCGCTGATGATCAATGGGCAGCTCGACGCCGCCGTGCCCCCGGAGGGCGGGGCGCCCGGTGGCCGTTTCACGCAGGCTTGGGACGGCACGCCGGCCCAGCCCGCCGCGGCGCAGGGCAGCTTCTGGGCGGCTGCCAATGGCTGCACGAACCCGCCCGAGACCATCGAGCAGGGCCGCGTGCTGCGCTCGCGCTACCGCTGCATGCCGGGCCACGAGGTCGAGCTGGTGCTCGTGAGGGACAGCGGCCACGCCTGGCCCGGTGGACAGCCGGGCAGCCGACGGGGCGACACCCCCAGCACGGCCTTGAACGCCACCGACCTCATCTGGTCGTTCTTCAAGACGCACTCGAAATAGGGCGTGCATAGGCCTGTCAAGACCGGACGGCGCCGTGCGCGGATCGGTTGCGCATCGTCAACGCACTCGCTGCGACGCGGCGCATGCTGGTGATTCGTTCACGTCGACATCCGGAGGCTGCAATGAAGATCGCTTTGAAATGTCTCATCGCCGGTGCAGGCTGCGTCGCGCTGGTCGGCACCGCGTTCGCCCAGGCCAAGGCCGAGCGCGTGGACTTCGGAAAGCGCGAGTTCGATTCGAACTGTGCCAGCTGCCACGGCGTGTCAGGCAAGGGCAGCGGGCCCGTCGTCGAATTGCTGCGCAAGAGCCCGCCCGATCTGACCTTGCTGGCGAAGAAGAATGGCGGGGTGTTCCCGATGGCGCGCCTGTACGAGGTGATCGACGGCGCCGACGTGCCGACCCATGGCACGCGCGACATGCCCGTGTGGGGCCGCGACTACAAGATCAAGGCGGCGGAGTACTACATGGAAGCGCCGTACGACTCCGATGCCTACGTGCGCGCGCGCATCCTCGCGCTGCTCGAGTACATCAATCGCCTGCAGGTGAAGTGAGCCGACGGAGCTTCTGTGCCGTTCATTGCGTGGCGCGTCGCAGGCACACGCTCTGAGCGGTCACCCGAGCACGGCGGGTGCCGACCACTGCAACGCACCCGGCAACAAGGCCGTGCCCTGCTCGACACCGAAACACACCGGCTCATCCACGCATTGCGCGCAGCTGGGTGACTTGCAGATCAACACCTCGGCCTGCACGCACAGCTCGCGGTAGAAGAACTTCTTCCAGCGCATGTTCTGCGCGTTGCGTGTCTTCAACGAAGTGAAGTGGCGCTGCATCAGCGCGTTCAGCGCGTCGCGGTGCGCCAAGCCCATGTCCTGCCACAAGTGGTTGGCGCCCATGCACGCGGTGGCGATGGCATGCACCAGCCAGCCGCTTGCGCGATCCGCATCGCTGGCATGGGCGCGCAACAGCGACACCAGGTCGTCGAATTCATCCGCCTCGACGCCGGCGCCTTCGGGCCAGCGCAGACTGAGGCCGGGGAACAAGCTGTCGACCAGGGCTTGCTGCTCTTCGCGCGGCAGGCGCGCCACCGGCGCGGCGAAGGCGGCGGGCCGGGTCCGCCCCGACGACATCACACCGGCCAGCGCCTGCGTCAGCGCATCGGCAGGTTGTGCAGCATGGCTCATCAGCAGGCGGTACAGCGCGGCATCGGCGAGTGCGTGCGGGTCGGACATGCAGGCCTTTCGAGTTCGGTCTCGTGCCGCGACGAACGGCGCGGCGTGCACAAATCGCGAGGCAAGCGGCATGCCAATGCCATCGCGCTGTGTGGCCTGGACTCGCAGCCCGGCTTGTCACGTCAGCCCTGTTCGTTTTGTCGTGGACCCGACAGGCAAGGCGCGACAAGCGTGGCCGTGCCGATCCGCACGACGCCTGCAAGTGCTTGATTTTGCGGACCTTCGCCGGTGGCATGGAACTGGCTATTTCGGCTTCGATCGGGCAATCCCGCCCGCCATGGAGAACGCGTGATGGAAGCCTCCTCGCTGGCCGCCAAGGCCTACATCGGCATCGGCCAGATCAAGCCGCTGGGCATCCCGATCGAGCCCGCGGCAGCGGCATCGGGCTGCGGCACCTCGGGGGGCGCCGGCAAGGCCAGCTGCGGATCCTCTGGAGGCCCCGACGACATGCCCGCGGAGATCTGGGAGAAGGTGAAGAACCACCCCTGCTATTCCGAAGAGGCCCACCACCACTACGCGCGCATGCACGTCGCCGTCGCGCCGGCCTGCAACATCCAGTGCAACTACTGCAATCGCAAATACGACTGCTCCAATGAGTCGCGCCCCGGCGTGGTATCGCAAAAGCTCACGCCCGAGCAGGCGGTGAAGAAGGTGGTCGCGGTGGCCAGCGAGATCCCGCAGATGACGGTGCTCGGCATCGCCGGCCCGGGTGACGCGCTGGCCAATCCGAAGAAGACCTTCGAGACCTTCCGCATGCTGCAGGAGCAGGCGCCCGACATCAAGCTGTGCCTGTCGACCAACGGCCTCGCGCTGCCCGACTACGTGGACGAGATCGCCAAGTACAACGTCGACCACGTCACCATCACCATCAACATGGTCGACGCCGCGGTGGGCGAGAAGATCTATCCGTGGATCTTCTGGAACCACAAGCGCGTCACCGGCCGCGAAGCGGCGCAGATCCTCACCGACCGCCAGATACTCGGGCTCGAGATGCTGACCGCGCGCGGCATTCTCACCAAGATCAACTCGGTCTTGATCCCCGGCGTCAACGACGAGCACCTGATCGAGGTGAACCGCGCGGTGAAGTCGCGCGGCGCCTTCCTGCACAACATCATGCCGCTGATCTCCGAGCCCGAGCACGGCACCGTGTTCGGCCTGACCGGCCAGCGCGGCCCGAGCGCGCAGGAACTCAAGGCCGTGCAGGACGCCTGCGCCGGCGGCGCCAACCTGATGCGCCATTGCCGGCAATGCCGCGCCGACGCGGTGGGCCTGCTCGGCGAAGACCGCAGCGAGGAGTTCACGCTCGACAAGATCGAGGAGATGGAAGTCACCTACGACCTCGACAAGCGCCGCAACTACCAGGCCAAGGTCGAGGAAGAACGCCAGGCCCAGCACGCCGCCAAGCAGGCCGCGCTGGCCGATCAGGCGGGTGCGGTGGACGATGGCATGAAGCTGCTGGTGGCCGTGGCCACGAAGGGCGGCGGCCGCGTCAACGAGCACTTCGGCCACGTCACCGAATTCCAGATCTTCGAGGTCTCGGCCAACGAAGCGCTGTTCGTCGGCCACCGCCGCGTCGACCTCTACTGCCAGGGCGGCTACGGCGAAGACGAACAGCTGCCGTCGATCGTGCGCGCCATCAACGACTGCCACGCGGTGCTGGTGGCCAAGATCGGCGCCTGCCCGCGCGACGAGCTGAAGGCGGCCGGCATCGAGCCGGTCGACACGTACGTCAACGAGTTCATCGAGAAGGCCGCGCTGTCGTGGTATGGCGACTACCGCGCGCGCATCGCCAGCGGCGAGATCGTGCACCAGCCGCGCGGCGACGCGTCGATCCGGCAAGGCGCCTACACCGGCAGCGGCGGCGAGGCCCTCACGGTTGAAGCCGCGGCCTGACACACGCCACCGCGCCGACATCACCCCCCGCAGACCCGAAAGGACGCCGACCATGGCTCTGAAGATCATCGCTTCCACCTGCACCGGCTGCTCGGCCTGCGAGCCCGAGTGCCCCAACGTCGCCATTCGCGAGAAGGGCGGCACGTTCATCATCGATCCGGCCAAGTGCACCGAATGCGAAGGCCACTTCGACGCGCCGCAATGCGTTGCCGTGTGCCCGGTGGACGGTTGCATTGTCCAGGCCTGAACAGCAAACAACTTCTCCAGGAGACACCCGACCATGCTGCCCAACATCACGATCACCCCCGCCGCCGAGAAGTTCATGCGGCGCTTCGTTCGCTTCTCGGGCCAGCCCGCGGGCGCCGGCTTTCGGCTGACGGTGAGTGCCGGCGGCTGCTCGGGCTACAACTCCGAGTTCACGGTCGAGGCAGCGCCGCTGCCCGGCGACGCGGCGCTCGACGTCAACGGCTTGACGCTGCTGCTGCCGGCCGAGAGCCGGCTGCTGCTCGACGGCGTGACCATCGACTGCGTCGACACGACGACGAAGAGTGGCCTCAGCTTCTTCAACCCGGCCGCCGCGGCTTGCGCTTGCAGCAGCAGTGAAGGCGCGAGCAGCACGCCCCCGGGCCTGGCGAAGATCTCGATCAGCTCGATCCGGCCGGCCGCGCCCAAGCCACTGCTGTCGTGAACCACGAAGCCACCCTCGGATTCGACGACACCGCGCTCGGGCGCGGGCTGCCGGCCGAGGTCGAGGCGCTGATCGCGCGCGCCGGCGCACTGCGCCACGCGCCGCCGCAAGCCGAGGCGCTGCTGCTGCAAGCCCGTGCGATGGCGCCCACGCATCCGGCGCCGCTGATCGCGCTGTACCGCTTTCACTTCTACGGCCACCGGCTGCGCGAGGCGCGTGCCGTGGCGCAGCAGGCGCTGGCCGTGGCGCGCGAGGCGCTCGGGCCCGCGTTCGGTCGCGTGCCGCCGAGCAACGAGCAGGCACGTTTCGACGCCGCGGTGCGCTTCTACCTGTTCACGCTGAAGGGCCAGGCCTACCTCAGCCTGCGCCTGGGCGAGATCGATGCCGGCCGCGCTGCGCTCGCCGAATTGCGCCGGCTCGACCCGCAGGACTGCGTGGGCGGTGCCGTGCTCGCGCAGGTGCTGGGGCGCCAGGGGCGCAGCGATGACGACGAGGGGTTCGATGCAGCGCGCACGCCGCGCGGCTGGAGCCCGGAGGTCCCTGCATGACCGCGCAGGCCGCGCTCGGCGGCGACATTCCGCCCGTCACCTGGCAGGGCGAAGCCATCGCCTGCGCCGACTGCCGCTATGCCGCGCTGCGCGAACAGGGGCGCTGCGAGCTGGGCCGCTCGTGCGTGCAGGACCGCTACGGGCGCCGCGTCGACCGCTTCTTTCGCAGCAACCCAGAGCGCGGCAACGAGCAGCTGGCGCACCCGTATTTCGAGGTGCGCGCGATCGCTGCGCGGCATGCCGACCTGTTCCACCTGGCGCCGCTGATCGACGACCCCGACGAGACGGTGCGTCATTCGGTGGCGATGCGCTTGCCGCAGAAGCAGCTGTTGAGAATGGTCGATGACCCGCACCGCGAGGTGCGCATCCGCGTGGCCTGGCGCCTCGCGCCGGAGGCGCTGGCGTTGATGAAGCGCGACCCCGACTACCACGTGCGCACGATCGTCGCGCGGCGCCTGCCGGTCGCGCTGCTGAGCCTGATGCTGCGCGACGCCGACGAGGCGGTGCGTGCCGAGGTGGCCCAGCGCATCGCGATGCCCGCGCTGTGGGGCCTCATCGACGATGACTCGCCCACGGTACGCCGCATCGTTGCGCAGCGCCTGCCGGTCGCGCTGCTCGACCGCCTGGCCGTCGATCCCGATTGGCGCGTGCGCTGGGAGGTGGCACAGCGCGCCGATGCACGCGTGCTGACGCAGATGCAGATCGACGCCGACAGCGAGATCCGCGCTGCTGCGACGGAGCGCCTCGACGCCACGTCGAGCGGCTGCCACCTGGGGGTGTGCCATGGCTGACATCGTGCGCGACAGCGAAGTCGTCGAGCTCAACGACCCGCCGCGATTCGCCTATGGCGAGCGCGTCGTCAGCCGCAGCACGGTGCGCAACGACGGCACCTTTGCCGGCGCGGAAATCGGCGACGTGCTGGTCAACAAGGGCGACATCGGCTACGTCACGTCGATCGGCAACTTCCTGCAGCAGTACTACATCTACGCCGTCGAGTGGGTCGCCAACGGGTACCGCGTCGGCATGCGCGCCAAGGAGCTGATGTCGCTCGACAACATCCCCGAAGACATCCTCGACCAGCTCGGCCCCGACAAGAAAGCCCAGTTCCTCGCGCTGAAGGGGCAAAGATGAGTGACGACGCTCAGCTCGGAGCGTTCAGTGCACGGCAGAGGCACCGTCATCCCGGCGTGCGCCGAGATGACGGCCGCGGCGGCATGACGCACGGTGTGACTTCGGTGGCTCAGAAAGGTCAATGACATGCTCGAACCTCGCCAAGCCAAGTATCAATGGGGCCAGCGTGTGGCCGCGCTGACCGACCTCGTCAACGACGGCAGCCACCCCGAAGCAGCGGAGGATGCCTTGCTCGTACCGCAAGGCGGCGTGGGCGAGATCGTCAACGTGGGCCATCACGAAGAGGCCAATCTGCCGATCTACCTGGTCGACTTCGCGGGCTGCGTGATCGGCTGCCTCGAAGAAGAGATTGGCTTGGCCGGCGTCTGAGCCGCAGCGAGCAACCCACCATGTCCGCCGTGCTCGAATCGCTGTTCCACGCCGATTCCGTGCGCATCCTCGACGCGCTGCGCCAGCGCGTGCGCTACCGCTACGTGCAGCCGGTGGTGTTGCGTGCCGACTCCGGATGGCATGTCGTCAGCCCCTGCTGCTCGCGCAACGTGGACCGCGACGGCGGCGTGATCGACATTGCGTGGCTGGAGCCGACAACCCATGGCTGGCACCTGCACTCGCGTGACCACGCAGCGCAACGCTGGTCGCTGCAGGCCGAGGCCGCTGACATGAGTGAGTTGCTGGACCTTCTCTGCCTCGACCCGCAACGCATGATCTGGCCATGATCTACCTCGATCACAACGCCACCACACCACCCGCACCCGAGGTGGTGAAGGCCGTCGCGAACTGCATGACCGAGGTGTGGGCCAACGCGTCGTCACAGCACGGCCCCGGCCAAGCCGCGAAGCAGCGCCTGGCGCAAGCACGCGCCGCTGTGGCGCGCTTTCTCGGCTGCAGGCCGACTGAGCTGGTGTTCACCAGCGGTGCCACCGAGGCCAACCACATGGCGGTGCACGGTGCGCTGGCGCGCAGCCGGCGGCGCCGCCTGCTCGTCAGCGCGGTCGAACATGCCGGCCTGCGCCAAATCGCGCTGCAACTGCCCGATGTGCAGGTCGACTGGATGCCGGTGCATGCCAGCGGCGAACTGAACCGGGACGCGACCTGCGCACTGATGCGCGACGACCTCGCGCTGGTTTCGCTGATGGCCGCCAACAACGAGACCGGCGTGCTGATGCCGGTGACGGAATTGGCGGCGCTCGCGCATGCCCATGGCACGCTGCTGCACGTCGATGCGACGCAATGGATCGGCAAGCTCGGGTTCGACTTCAGCACCTGCGGGGCCGACCTGGTGTCGGTGTCGGCGCACAAGTTCAACGGCCCCAAGGGCGTGGGCGCGCTGATCGTGCGCCAGGGCCTCGCGTGGCCCGCGTGGATGGTGGGCAGCCAGGAGCGCGGCCGGCGCGGCGGTACCGAGAACCTGCCGGCCATCGCCGGCTTCGCCGCTGCCGCCGAGCTGCTGATGACGGGCCCGGCGCTGCATGAGCGCGCCGCGCACACCGCGCGGCTGCGCGACCTGCTGGAGCAGGGCCTCACGCGTGCACTGCCCGGTACCGTGGTCTACGGCGCGACGCAGCCGCGCCTGCCGAACACGATCTGTCTTCGCTTCGGGATGCTGCCGGCTGAACTCGTGCTGAACCGGCTCGAAGGCCTGGGCGTGATGGCGTCGTCGGGCTCGGCCTGCGCGTCGGCCGGCAGCGAGCCCTCGCATGTGCTCACCGCGATGGGCGCGTCGCGCGACGAGGCGCTGTGCGCCGTTCGACTGTCGCTGGACTGCACCACCACCGAGGCTGAGCTGCGGCGCGTGCTGGAGGCGCTGCCGGCCGAGCTCGGCCCGCTGATGCGCGAAGCGCAGGCCGTGGCCGAGCCGGCCTGAACCCCTACGGAATTACCAAGGAGCCTCCATGAAAGTCATGATCCGCAAAGACGCCAAGGGCACCCTCTCGCTCTACGTGCCGAAGAAGGATCTCGAAGAGCCCATCGTCGCGATGCAGCACCCCGGCATGTGGGGCGGCCAGGTGACTCTCGGCAATGGCTGGCTGATGGAATTGCCGGCGATGGCCGAAGGGACGACGCTGCCGATCACCGTCGAGGCACGCCGCATTTCCGGCGAAGTGTGAGCTGACCATGGCACTCACCGCTGAACAAATCGCCCAAGCCGGCAACCTGGTAGCCGACGCATCGACACTGCGCGCCGCCGCGGCGAGCCTGCGCCAGCAGTTTGCGGGCATGCAGGCCTCGGTGGTCGATGCGATGGACCTGCGCGACGAGACACCGGCCTTGCGGGTGGGCGCGCGCGCGATCTACCTCGCGGCCAGCGATGGCCACTGCTGGTCGGTCACCCAAGACCCGGCGCACGCCGGCGCCTTCATCCTTGCCGAGTAAGGAGCGACGATGAAAGACGATGTCATCGCCCTGTCCGACCCCGACATCGGCCACCACGAGCTCGAGAGCGTGCTGCATTCACTGGGCGCGCCGCGCCTGTCCGGCGGGCCGCTGGTCGAGGCCTTCGAGGCCAGCTTCGCCGATTGGGTGGGCCGGCGCTACGCAGTGGCCGTGCCCAGCGGCACGCTGGGCACCTGGCTCGCACTGCGCGCGCTCGGCATCGGTCCGGGTGACGAGGTCATCGCCTCGGCCTACGGTTGGCACCAGGTGGCGCACGCCATCATGCTGTGCGGCGCCACGCCGGTGTTCGCCGACATCAACTACTGGTCGGGTTGCCTGTCGCCCGAGCGCGTGGCCGACAAGATCGGCCCGAGGACGCGCGCACTGCTGATCGGCAACGCCAACGGTCACCCGGCCGCGTGGCGCGAGATGCAGGCGCTGGCCGAAGCGCATGGCCTGCCCATCATCGAAGACTCGACCGAAGCCATCGGCTCGCGCTACCTCGGCCGCCTGACCGGCAGCTTCGGCAAGCTGGCGGTGTTCGACTTCACGCAGCCGTCGGCGCTGTGCTGCGGCGAGGGCGGCATGGTCGTCACCGACGACCCCGATCTCGCCACCGAACTGGGCTACCTGCGCTCGCACCGCGTCGAAGACCGCATGTCGGTCTCGGTCGGCAGCCGCGTGCCCCTGCAAGTCGGCATGAGCGCCGTGACCGCTGCGCTCGGTGCTGCCCAGCTGGATCGCCTCGACGAGATCCTGGCGCGGCGCAAGCGCGTCGAGGTCGACTACCACGCGCAGATGCAAAGCTTCGAAGGCATCAAGCCGCCCTACCTGGCCGCCGACGTCGACGAGGTGCACTGGATGCTCTACGTGGTGCACCTCGGCAAGCGCTTCACCGCCAGCGCGCGCGCGCAAGTCGTCGACGACATGGAATCCACCGGCATCGAGACCGCGCCCTACTGCAACCCGCTGCACCAGCAGTTCTTCTACCGGCAGATGGGCTTCAAGCGCGGCCAATTGCCGAATGCCGAACGCATCGGCGACCGCGCGCTCGCGCTGCCCTTGCACGGCCACCTCGACGAAGACCAGGTCAAGTTCATCGTCAAGTCGCTGAAGGACGCGTCGGTCAACGTCGGCGCGGGCGCGGCCATCTACCTCTGAACGAAAGCACACATGCCCATCGCACAGGATCAGCTCGACCTCATCGTCACCGCCTTGGGCACCGGGTCCGTCGTGCCCTACCTTGGCCCCGGCCTGCTGAACGGGGTGCCCGAAGCTCCCGTGCCGGCCACCCCCGAGGCGCTGGCCGCGCTGATGACGGCCAAGGTCTCGGTGCCGCACAAGATCCGCAAGCGGCTCACGCAGGCGGCGCAGTTCATCGAGAACTTCAAGCACCGCAAGTCGGTCGTGCTGCTGATGAACGAGGCCTTCACGCCGCAAGCCCAGGTGTCCACGCTGCACCGGCTGATCGCACGCAGCCACGCACCGCTGGTGGTCGACAGCTGGTACGACGACACGCTGCTGGCCGCGATGGCAGCGGAGAACGCGCAACGCGAGTTGGGCCAGATCCAGGGCCTGTCGCAATCCGAGCATTTCGGCACCTGGACCGGCGCCTACGACGCGTCGGGCGCGCTCGCGCCGGCCGTGCCGCCCGAGTGGCGCACGCTGGTCTACAAGCCCATCGGCGGCCACCACCCGGCGGGCAACTACCTGGTGTCGGACTCCGACTATGTGGAGGTGCTGACCGAGATCGACATCCAGACGCCCATTCCCGCCGAAGTGCAGGCGCTGCGCAGCGGGCGGCATTTCCTGTTTCTCGGCTGCCGCTTCAACGACCAGCTCACGCGCAGCTTCGCGCGCCAGATCATGAAACGCTCGAGCGACCGCCACTGGGCCGTGCTGCCCGACGTTCCGACGCGCATGGAAGCGCGCTTCCTCGAAGAACAGGACATCACCCGGCTCGACATGAGCCTCGACGACTTCGCCACCCGCCTGGCCGCCGAAGTGCTGGCCTGAACCATTTTTCCAACGACACCGGAGCCCACCATGCCCCTGATCACCATCCTCCCCGAAGGCAAGACCGTCGACGCCGCGCCCGGCACCAGCCTGCTGCAAGCCATCCTCACGGCCGGCGTGAACCTGCTGCACAAGTGCGAAGGCAAGGCCGAATGCGGCTCCTGCCATCTGTTCGTGCAGGAGGGCCGCAAGAGCGTGTCGAAGGTGCAGCGGCTCGAGAACGAGAAGCTCGACAGCATTCCCGGCGTCGGCTCGAAGAGCCGGCTCGCCTGCCAGACGCTGCTCGGTGAAGAACCGGTCACCGTCGAGCTGCTGGGTTTCGCGTCGGGCGCCTGAGCACCCCAAGCCATGCTCGACCTCGCCATCGTCGGTGCCGGCCTGTGCGGGCTCAGCCTCGCACGGCAGTTGCCGGCCACGCTGAAGCTGGCCGTGTTCGATGCACGCGATCGCCCCGGCGGGCGCGTGCTGACGACGACCTGCGCCGACACGGGGCTGGCGGTCGACCTCGGACCCACCTGGTTCTGGCCCGACACCGAACCGCGCATCGCGGCGCTGCTCGCCGAACTGGGCTTGCCGCACTTCGCGCAGCACGACAGCGGCACGGTGCTGCGCCTGTCCGACCCGAACCGTGCGGCCGACCCGCTGCCGCTGGCTGGCGTTCACGGCGGCGCGCAGCGCATCGAAGGCGGCACGACACGGCTGGTCCGGACCCTGGTCGACGCGCTGCCGGCCGGCACGCTGCGCCTCGGACATGTGCTGGCGGCTGTGATCGAGCGCGAAGAGCACATCGAATTGCGCTTCCAGCTTGCAGGGTCGGCCGGGTCGCAGCTCACGGTGGCCGCTCGCCGCGTGGTGCTCGCGATGCCGCCGCGTGTTCTTGCCGAACGGGTGCGCTTCGTGCCCGCGCTGCCGGCCAATGCGCTCGACGTGCTGCACGCCACACCCACGTGGATGGGCGCGCAGGCCAAGGCCGTGCTCACCTACCCGCGCGCGTTCTGGCGTGACCAGGGCTTGTCCGGCAATGCCTTCGTGGGCCATCCGCAGGCCGTGCTGGGCGAGGTGTTCGATGCCAGCGATGCGAGCGGCACGCCCGGCGCGCTCGGCGGCTTCTTCTGCTTGACACCGGCGATGCGCGCGTCCATCCGCGTCGGCATGCCCTTGCTGGTGGCCAGCCAGCTCACCCAACTGTTCGGCGCGCAGGCCGATGACGGCCACGTGCACCTGCACGACTGGGCGGGTGACGCCTGGGCCTGCAGCACGCGCGACCGCGACGAGCCCGCGGGCCAGCCGCTCCACGCCGACGCGTGGCTGCGCCAGCCGCTGTGGAACCGGCGCCTGCACCTGGGCGGCACCGAGACCGCGAGCTACGGCACGGGGCACATGGAAGGTGCGCTGGAGTCGGCGGCGCACATTGCGCGCTCGCTGCTGTCGACGGGGCCTCAGCACGATCCGTCGCTCATCGGCAACGCAGGCGCGTTGCGCGGCTTCGCAGCATGGGTGGATACGCAGCGCTCGCAGGCCGTCGAACGCTACCGGCAACTGCTCAACCGGTCACTGGCCACGCAGCAGCGCGAACAGCTCACGCAGCGCGCGGTGCTGGGCGCGGCCGAGCAGCTGTATGCCGAAGGCCTGTCGCGGCTGGCGGCGATCGACTGGGACATGACGGACGTGGGCACCATGCAAGGCCGCAGCGACCTCACCCCCGCGGTGCTCGCGCCGTTCAGCGGCTATTCCAAGGCCCTGCTGGATGCCGCGATCGGCTTCAACCGGGGCTCGTGCGCCATCTCCAATTTCCCCGACGAGCACGACCCCGCACCCGACTACGTGGCCGCCATCGGGCGCGACCTGGCAGCCGCCTGGCGCGAGTTCGCGCTCAACGCCAACGACCTGCTGCTGGCGCGCAGTCGCAGTGCCGCGTCGCACGCGGCAACCGCATCCGTCTGAGCCATGACCCTGCTCAGCAGCGCCTTGCTGTCCATCGTCGACGAGGCGGGCCGCGCCGTACTCACCCTCACCGAGGGTTTGGCGCGAGACGAATTCCTGGGCTCGCGCTTGACGCGTGCGGAAGTGCTGCGCCAGACCCGCGTGCTAGCGGCCGGCACGGCCGACGTGCCGCCCGGCGTGCGCGAGCGCATGACCGAGGTCGACTGGGCCGGCTGGGCCACGCTGCGGCGGCAGTTGGCAGCTGCAGCGCCCACCGAGCAAGGCGACGCGCTGTGGTTTGCCGTCCAGTCGCTGGTGCCGGCCACGCTGCTGTGGCTGCAGGTCTACCGAAAGAACGAGCCGGCGCTGTTCCGCATCGACTGCTGATTTCACGTCAACACCCACGAGGAGTCCCCATGAGCTATGAAGAACTCACCGCCGGCCTGAACTTGTGCAGCGGCGAACGCAAAGGCTCGCGCCTGCCGTGCCGAGGCAGCTTGTACAAGTGCAGCGCCTGCGGCCAGGTCGGCTGCAGGCAAACCCAGAACGATGCCTGCACAACGCAGGGCTTCAGCGCCGCCGGCCGCTGCCTGCATTGCGGCGCGGCCAACAGCGCGGAGGTGGCATCGTGAGTGCGGCGGCGTCATCCGCCGCCGCGCCGGCGCCGGCGAGCATCTTCGTGAAGACCACGCTCGATGGGCGCCGCGTCGAAGTCGTCAACGGCTGCGTCTGCCTGGGCGGCGAGCCCGAGGCGATCGAGCTGGTGCCGCTGTCGGAACACCCCAATGCCCAAGCCATCCTGCGCGCCGCGCCGCGGGCCACGCACATGGCGGGCCGCCTGCCGCTGACGGCCGAGGAGGCCAGCGTCGCCTCCGATGCGCTGCTCGCGGCGCTGCGCACCGTCGACACCAGCCCCACGGCGATCCAGCAGCGCCTGCAGCGCGTGAGCTTCCTCAAGGCCAAGCTCGACGGCATCGAGTGAGCGGCCGGAGCGCGGCGCAGGCGCGCTCCGCACTGCCTCAATCGGTGGCCAGCCACACCAGCCCGAGCAAGCCCAACGCGCCGGCCGGCAGGCCCCAGCGCTCCCACTTCGAGACCGCGTCACCGGCCACCACTTCCACCGGCACCGGCGTGGTTTCCAGCACCCGGTGGGTGACCGAGTCTTCGAGCATGCGGGTGATGGAGTTCTTGCGTGCGGTGCCCATCACGATGTGGTGCGCACCCAGGCGTTCGGCGCTGCGGCAGATCACGGTGGCGCGGTTGCCTGCGGCCCAATGCGTCTGATACGGGACGCCGGCCTGGTCGAGCAGGGTGCGGGCGCCGGCCAGCGCGGCCTCGGCTTGATCGTGCTGCCAGGTCTCGCGGTCGTGGCGACTCACGAAACGCGCGATGTGGCGGTACAGGCGCGGCTGCACGTTCAGCAGGTGCAGTTCGAGCTCGTGGTGGCGCTGGTATTCGGCGATGACGTGGCGCACCGCACGCAAGGCATTCGCGGAGCCGTCGACGGGAACGAGGACCTTCAACATGGTTCTGTCTCCTTCCGCTCGAGCAAGGGGAAAGTGCGCGGCCGCGGACGCCGGCGCCGAGCTCACGCTTTGCGGGCGCTGCATGCTGAACTCGGCCAGGCGGGCGTGGATGCGCGATTCGAGCTGTCGGTGGTTCTTCACGAAGCCAGCCCACAGCACGAGCGGGATCGCCAGGTAGGCCAGCCCCGCGAGCAGCGTTCCCGTTTGGAGCCAGGGCTTGAGCAAGGGCTCGCTGGTGATCATCTTCACCGCCGTCCACACCAGCACGCCGGCACCCAGATAGACCACCCCCGGGAAGCGGTCGACCACCTTCAGCACCATGGTGCTGCCCCACACGACGATGGGTACGCTGATGACGAGGCCGGCGATCACCAGCAGGTAGCTGCCGTGCGCGGCGCCGGCGACCCCCAGCACGTTGTCCAGGCCCATCACCGCGTCGGCGATCACGATCGTGCGCATCGCGCCCCAGAAGGTGGTGGCCAGGGGGCCGTGCGTGTCGCTCGCGTGCTCCTCGGGCAGCAGCAGTCGGTAGGCGATCCACACCAGCATCGCGCCGCCGGCGAACAACAGGCCCGGGATGTTGAGCAGCCAGACCACGATCATCGTCATCAGGCTGCGCACGCCGATGGCACCGACGGCGCCCCAGACGATGGCGCGTGTGCGCAGCTGCGCGGGCAGGGCGCGCGCGGCCAGCGCGATGACGATGGCGTTGTCGCCGGCCAGCACGATGTCGATCACGATGATCGCCAGCAGGGCCGAGAGGAATGGGGCAAGGTCCATGAGCGCGGCGCCGGTTCAGCACAAAGTCGTGGATCGATTGTCGGAAGCTTGCACACCAGCAGGCTTCGCGATTCGCAATGCATCGCGAATCGCAATGGATGCGCCTGGGCGCCTCGGGTTCGCTGTGGAATCTGCCGACGCGCGAGCGCGTCGACGAGTGCTAAAGTCGTCTCCGCGTCATGGCCGTTTGGGCCGGGCGCGATGCAAAGTGGGAGTAGTTTCGCACCCGGTTCGCCGGGTGTGCCGCGTTCTCGTCATCACGGGCCATGAGGCCCCGGGGCGCGGGTTGCCGTTGCGGCATGAACCAGACCTTTGCCTTTCTCAGCTCGTGCGAGGAACGGCAATGAAGACTCCGCTTGGCCCCTGCCCGTCGCGGCGCTACCTGCGCCACGGCATGTTTCCCCAACTCGTCGCCTTCGAGGCTGTGTTGCGCCTGGGCGGCGCCACGCGCGCCGCCGAAGAGCTGTGCATTGCGCAGCCCACCCTGTCGGGGCATTTGCGCAAACTCAGCGAGGCGCTGGGTGTGCGCCTGTTCGAGCTTCAAGGCAAGCGCATGGTGCCGACCGATGCGGCGCTGGTGTTGCTGCAGGCTGCACACGAAGTATTCGCCGCGTTGGAGCGCAGCGAGCGGGCACTGGCGATCCTGCGCGCGGAGCCGCGCGGTTCGCACGAGGATCATCGGGCACGCGACGAATACGCTACGCCGGTGTGACGGCGCAGACTGCGCTCATTCGTTCCGCCAGCGCGAGGAACTTGGCGGTGAGCGAGACGCCGGGGTCAATGCCGGGGAAGTCGCTGACGACGAAGCTTTCGTTGCCCTTGCGGGCTTCGAAGCGATAGCCGTCGAGCCCCAAGGTGCGGCCCGAAATCACCATGTCGGTCGTGTCGGAAATCAGCACGTGGTTGCCCACGCGTGTCTCGGCTTCGTAGTGTTTGCTGCCGCGTACCACCTGAACAAGAATCCACATGTGCACTTTCTGGTGCCCGACGCAGCGACCAACCGGGCGGCAATGGGCAAGCCGGCGGTCCGCTGCCTGTCACGCGGGTGTACCGCAGCATATGCCGTTCATCGGCAGCAGGTCGTGTGAAAGCACCGCCTATCGTGACCCAGCACAAGCTTCGGCGGGTTCATCGCGCCACAGTGAAGCTCCGCGCGGGTCCGGCCGGTGTCGCGCGGCCCGTTGCCGTGACCGTTGTCACGCCGCCCGATTGAAGCGCGGCGCGAAACGGCCGATATGGCGCTGTGAAGTTCCGTCACCCATGAAGCCTAGAAAACAGCTGCCCCTATCCCCCTCAGCCATGCAGGAGCGCCAGGCATGGCGGGTGCTGCACGTGGCCTTCTGGCTGCCCGGCAGTGCAGCCGTGTTCTACGCGGCGCTCTACGCGCAACGCGGCCAGCTTGCGCTCGCGTTGTCCGAATGTGTTGCGCTGGGTGTGATGGCGGTGGCTTACGGTCTGGCCGTCCAGCTCAAGCGCCCGATGGCGGGGCTGCAGGCGATCGCCGTGATCGGCTGGCTTTTGCTCGCAGTGCTGATCGTGTTGAACGGCGGACTTCGTTCCCCGGCGGTCGCCTGGATCATCCTGCTCCCGCCGATGCTGATGCTCGCCCATGCCAGGCTGGCCCTGGCCATGACCGTGGCAACCGTTCTCTTCATGGCGGGACTCTACGTCGCCGAGCAGTTCAGTTGGCTGCTCGCTGTTCAGGAGGTGCCGCTGGCCCAACGCGCGCTGTCGGCGGTGCTGGTCGCATCCCTGTTCACCGTGTTCTCGTGGTTCGCCTTGCACTCGCGCGTTCGCCTGGCCACGGAACTCGACGCCGCCCGCGGCGCTGCGATCGAGGCCAACCGCTTGAACGAGCGCTTCATCGCCAACCTGAACCATGAGATCCGCACGCCGATGAACGCGCTGGTGGCCGGTGCCCGGCTGCTCGGGCGCAAGAACGTCGGCGCCGAGCAGCAGTCGCTGGTGCAGGCCATGCAGCGTTCGGCGGATCACCTGCTCGCGCTGGTCAACGACGTGCTCGATCACTCCCGGCTCGAGGCCCGTGAGATGCGCTTCGATCCGATCGAGTTCTCGCTGCGCGACCTGACGGCCAGCGCGCTCGAGATGTTCGGCGCGGTGGCGCAAAGCAAGGAGATTGCCTTGCGGCTCGACCACGATGAGACGATTCACGACGTGTGGATCGGCGATCCGACGCGGTTGCGCCAGGTGCTGGCGAACCTGCTGTCCAACGCCGTCAAGTTCACACCGTGGCGCGGCCAGGTCGTCCTGCGGGTGAGCCCCGCGATGGCGCCGGGCGGCGGCACGGCGCTGCGCTTCGAGGTGCAGGACAGCGGCCCGGGGATCAGTGCGCAAACGCAGGCGCGCTTGTTCAAGCCCTACGAACAGGGCGACGCGTCGATCACACGCCGCTACGGCGGGACCGGCCTCGGCCTGTCCATCTGCAAGGAACTGCTGCGCCTGATGCAGGGCACGATCGAGGTCGAGAGCAAGCTCGGCGTCGGCTCGACCTTTCGTGTGCTCGTGCCGATCGAACGTGCCATAGCCAATCTGCATCATCCGCTGACGACGCGGGCGATGGATCACGCCATGCTGCCGGTCGACCTGACCGTGCTGCTCGTCGAGGACGATGCGGTCAATCGCATGGTGATGGAAGCGGTGCTGCGCGACATTGGCGTCAAGGTGCTCACGGCCGAGAGCGGCGAACGCGCGTTGGACCTGTTGGAGCGGGCCTCGATCGGCCTGGTGCTGATGGATTGCCAGATGCCGGACATGGACGGGCTGACCACCACGCGCCGCTGGCGCAGCAAGGAAGCGACGCGGCAGCGCGCCCGCGTGCCCGTCATCGCGCTGACCGGCGAAGCACACTCCGGGGCGCGCCTGGCTTGCCTCGATGCGGGCATGGACGACTACCTGACGAAGCCGGTCTCCGGCCGCGATCTGAACGCGATGCTGGCCAGATGGGCCACGCCGCGTTCGCCGGCGCTTGCCCGCCATTGACACTGCGCAAGCGTGCACTCGACCGTGCTTGCAGCGCGCGTGCACGGGCCGCATGATGGCGCCGCCGGATGCAGTGACGCCCGGCGGGCGGCCCGAAGGAGCGGCAAGTGGAACGTCGCAGGTTCATTCGCGTGGCGGGCGGGGGCTTCATCCTCGCGGCGAGCGCTGCATCCGGCGGCTGCAGCCAGCGCATGCCCGCCGCCGCCATAGCGCCTTGGCAGGGGCCGGGGCAGGAAGCCGACGTGCGCCGCTGGATCCTCGGCTACGCGATCCTGGCGCCGCATTCCCACAACCTGCAGTCCTGGCTGGTGGACCTGGGCACGCCCGACGAGATCGTGCTGCGTTGCGACCTCGCCCGGCTGCTGCCCGAGACCGACCCGTACTCGCGCCAGATCATGATGAGCCACGGGACCTTCCTGGAGCTGTTGGACATCGCGGCACGCGAGCGCGGGCTGCGCGCCGACATCACGCTGTTTCCCGAAGGTGCGTTCGCTGCCGACAAGCTCGACCAGCGTCCGGTGGCGCGCATCCGGCTGGCGAGCGACGCGGGCATTCGGCGCGACCCGCTGTTCGCGCAGATCCTCGAGCGCCACACCAACCGCAGCCTCTACGACATCCACCGGCCGGTGTCGGCCGATGCATGGACGACCCTGGCCGACGCGGTGAAACCGAATCCGCTGCGCGTTGGCTTCGTGGGCACGGACCAGGCGCGCGTGCTGCAGCAGCATCGCGCCATCGCGGCGGCGGCCTGGCGCATCGAGCTGACCACGCCGCGCGCGATCCTGGAGTCGTACAAGGTGCTGCGGGTCGGCGCCGCCGAGATCGAGAAGTACCGCGACGGCTTGGTGGTGCTGGACCCGATGGTCGTGCTGCTGAACCGCTTCGGCCTGTTCGATCGCAGCAAGGCGCCGGCACCCGACGACTTCGCCACCACCAGCCAGATCAAGGACTTCGGCAACAAGCTCGAGTCCACGCCAGGCTTCCTGTGGATGGTGACCGAGGGCAATGACCGGGTGAGCCAGGTCAATGCGGGGCGGGCCTACGCGCGGGTTCAACTCGCCGCCACGGCGCACGGCCTGGCGATGCAGCCCCTGCAGCAGGCCCTGCAGGAATACCCCGAGCAGGCCCGGCCTTATGCCGAGATCCGTCGCCTTCTCGACGCGCCGCAGCCGGCGCAGACCGTGCAGATGTGGGCGCGCGTGGGCTACGCGCCGCCAGTCGATCCGGCGCCGCGCCGCGGCGTGGCCGCGCAGCTCGTACGCTCGTGATGGAGCAGCCTGAAATGGAACTCACACGTCCTGCGCACGCCACCCCACCCGTTCGGGCTGAGGTATCGAAGCCCCTTCCGATCGCCCTGAGGTATCGAAGGGTCGGCATGAGCAGGCCCTTCGATACCTCAGGGCGAACGGTGGCGGTGGTGTGCCGAGAGTTCGCCGCACCGGAGCGCTTCATGCGTCGTGGGTCGCGCGCAGCGCGGTGGAGCAACTGAAATGAAACTCACCCGTCCTGCGCACGCCACCCTACCCGTTCGGGCTGAGGTATCGAAGCCCCTTCCGATCGCCCTGAGGTATCGAAGGGTCGGCATGAGCAGGCCCTTCGATACCTCAGGGCGAACGGTAGCGGCGGCGTGCCGAGAGTTCGGCGCACCGGAGCGTTTCATGCGTCGTGGGCCGCGCGAGGCGCGGCGGAGCAACTGAGATATGAATCACGTTCCCACCGCGGTGGCGGAGTTCCTCGCCGGAAAGCGCTTCGCTGTCGCCGGCGTCTCCCGCTCCGGCCAGCAGCCTGCCAACGCCGTCTTGCGCAAGCTGCGTGACTGCGGATTCGACGTGGTGGCGATCAACCCCCACGCGAACCAGCTCGAAGGCAGCGCGTGCTACCCCGACCTGGCGTCGGTGCCGGGGGTCGTCGATGGGCTCGTGGTGGTCACCCACCCGGACGTGGCCGCGGAGCTGGTGCGTCAGGCCGCCGCCCGCGGGGTCAGGCAGATCTGGTTCCACCGTTCGTTCGGCGGCGGCAGTGTCAGCGACGCAGCGCTGCAGGCCTGCGCCGAACTCGGCATTCGTCCGATCGTCGGCGGCTGTCCACTGATGTACTGCCAGCCGGTCGACGTGGCGCACCGCTGCTTTCGCTGGTGGCTCGGCCGCACCGGTCGGATTCCCGTCTAGGACCTGTTCACACGGAAGTCGCGGTCAGTCAGGCAGCTGCACGGTTTCGCCGAGCAGCGGCACCTCGGCGTGCCACGCCAGCTCACGCTCGATGCGCAGGCGCAAGGCGTCGGCTGGACCCGGGTCGCCGTGGGTCACGAACACGCGCTGGGGCGCGCGACTGCAGCTGCGCAGCCAATTGACGATCTGTGCCGCGTCCGCGTGCGCCGACATGCCCTGCAGCGACACCACTTCGGCGTTCACCGCAACGTCTTCGCCGAAGATGCGAATCGTCTTTTCGCCGGCCACGATGCGCGCGCCGCGTGTGCCCGGTGCCTGGTAGCCGCAGAACAGCAGCGTGTTGCGCCGATCGGAGGCGCGCGTCTTCAAGTGGTGCAGCACGCGCCCGCCGGTGGCCATGCCGCTGGCGGAGATGATCACGGCCGGGTAGCGAATCTCGTTCAGAGCCCGCGATTCGTCGACGCTGCGCACCATCTTCGCGGCCGCGCACATGCCGGCGCAGTCTTCGGCCGTGAGGCGGGTTTCGCTGCGAAAGCGCCGGTAGATGTCGGTCATGTCGACCGCCATCGGGCTGTCGAGGAACACCGGCAGGTCGGGAATTGCGCCGCGCGCCTTCAGTCGGTGTACCGCATGCAGCAGCGACTGCGCCCGCCCGACGGCGAACGCCGGCACCACCACGCTGCCGCCGCGCGCCGCGGTGCGCGTGATGACCTCGCCGATCGCCGCCTCGTTGTCCTGCGTGTCGTGCAGGCGGTCGCCGTAGGTCGACTCGACGACGATGATGTCGGCGCGGTCGATCGGCGCCGGCGCGCGCATCACGGGATCGTCGGGCCGCCCCAGGTCGCCGGAGAACAGCACGCGGCAGTGCTCGGTCTCGAGCTCCACCGAGCCGGCGCCGAGGATGTGCCCGGCCGGCCGCAGGCGCGCGCGCAGGCCGGGCGCGAGCGCGGTCCAGTCGCCGAACGGCAACGGCCGCAAGCGCGGCAGCGTGCTGCGCGCCTCGTCTTCGGTGTACAGCGGCAAGGCCGGCGTGTGCTTCGACGCGTGGTGGCGGTTCAGGTAGGCCGCTTCTTCCTCCTGCAGGTGGCCGCTGTCGGGCAGCAGCAAGCTGCACAGCTCGATGCTGGCGGGGCTCGCCAGAACGCTGCCCCGGTAGCCGTGCCGCAGCAGCAAGGGCAGCGCGCCCGAGTGGTCGATGTGAGCGTGCGTCAGCACCACGGCGTGCAGGCCGGCGGCGAACGGCATCGGCGCCCAGTTGCGCAAGCGAAGGTTCTTGTAGCCTTGGAACAAGCCGCAGTCGACCAGCACGTGGTGGCCCGCGTGCTCGACGAGGTACTTGGATCCGGTGACGGTGCCGGTGCCGCCGAGGAAACTGAGCTTCATTGAACGCATCGTGCCGCAGGGGCCGACACCGCGCTTGACGCAAGTCAACGGCGGCCGCATGAGGCGCGACACGATAAGCGCGTCATGCCGGCGTTCGCCGGTCAGACACGAGACTGCCTATGCCGCCCCGCACCCACCCCGACCCCCTGACCACTGGCGCGACGCTGGTCGACGCGCTGCGCCGCCAGCTGCCGGCCGAGCTGATCGAGACCCACATCTCGTGGGTGCTGTTGACGCCGCAGTTCGCGTTCAAGATCAAGAAGCCGGTGCGCTTTGCCTTCGTCGACTTCAGCACGCTGGACTTGCGGCGCCATTGCTGCGAGGAAGAGCTGCGTCTGAACCGGCGCCTGGCGCCGTCGATCTACCTGGAGGTGGTCGAGATTCGCGGGACGCTGGACGACCCGAAATTCGAGGGGTCGGGCCCGCTGCTCGAGGTCGCCGTGAAGATGCGCCGCTTCGCTCCCGATGCGCTGTTCAGCGAGCGGCTCGCGCGCGGCACGCTGACGCCGCAGCATCTCGACCGTCTGGCGCAACGCGTCGCCGCCTTCCATCGCGCAGCGCCGCGCGCCGAAGCCGACATGCCCTACGGCAGCGCGGCCGCGATCGAACGGGCCACGGGGCGCGCCTATGAGGCGGTCGAAGCGGCAGCGCCGCAACTGCGCGCCTGGCTGCAGGCGCAGAGCCGCACGCTGCGGCCGCTGTGGGCGGCGCGGCGCGACGCGGGCTGGGTGCGCGAATGCCACGGTGACCTGCATCTCGCGAACATCGTTCTGCTCGGCGACGATGCCACCGCATTCGACTGCATCGAGTTCGACCCTGCACTGCGCTGGATCGACGTGGCCAGCGATGTCGCCTTCCTGGTGATGGACCTGCTCGCGCACCGACGGCGCGACCTGGCGTTCCGCTTCCTGAACGCCTGGCTCGAAGACATCGGCGACGTCGGCAGCCTCTCGGTGCTGCGCTACTACATGGTCTATCGCGCCGTGGTGCGCGCACAGGTGGCCTTGCTGCGCGGGGCGAGCGAGGGCGCCGCGCCCGACTACCTCGCGCTCGCCTGCAGCCTCGCCTGCCCCGGCGATCCGCGCCTGCTCATCACCCACGGCCTGCCGGGCTCGGGCAAGAGCTTCGTGTCGCAGCAGCTGCTCGAATGCGCCGGTGCGATCCGCATCCGCTCCGACGTGGAGCGCAAGCGGCTGTTTGGCCTGGCGCCGACGCAGCGATCGCGCTCGCAAGACATCTACGACGCCGCAACCACGCAACGCACCTACGAGGCGCTGCGCTCGCTGGCGCGATCGGCGCTGCAGGCCGGCTGGCCGACCATCGTCGACGCGGCGAACCTGCGGCGCGACGAACGCGCGCAGTTCCGCGAACTCGCCGACGCGTTGCGCGTCCCGTTCGCGATCCTCGATTGCGAGGCGCCGATCGAAGTGTTGCGCGAACGCGTGCGGGCGAGGGAGCTGCGGCGCGACGACGCCTCGGAGGCCGACGCGGCCGTGCTCGAACGCCTGAACTCGCAGCGCGAACCGCTCGATGACGCCGAGCGAACGCAGGCCATCCGCGTCGACACGCGGACGGCGCTTGCGCCCGCCGCGCTGGCTGCCGACTGGCTGGCCCGCACAGCGCCTTAGAGCCTCAGAACATCTGCGGGCTCTCGCCGGCACCAGCCTCCGCTCCACCGCGCGGCCTGGGCGCGTTGGCGATCATGCAATCGGTGGTCAGGATCAGGCTCGCGATCGAGCCGGCGTTCTGCAGCGCCAGGCGCACCACCTTGGCCGGGTCGACCACGCCCATCTCGAGCAGGTTGCCGTACTCGCGCGTCGCGGCGTTGTAGCCGAAGTTCCGCTCGGTGGATTCGTCGACACGGTGCATCACGATCGACGGTTCGTCGGCGGCGTTCGCGACGATGCGCCGCAGCGGCTCCTCGAGCGCGCGCGCGACGATCTTCACGCCCGAGTCCTGATCCAGCGTCGGCAGCGTCACCGCAGCCAGCGACTTGCGTGCGCGCAGCAGCGCGACGCCACCGCCGGGCACGATGCCTTCCTCGATCGCCGCGCGCGTGGCGTGCAGCGCGTCTTCCACGCGCAGCTTGCGTTCCTTCAACTCGGTTTCGGTGGCCGCGCCGACCTTGATCAGCGCCACGCCGCCCGACAGCTTGGCGATGCGCTCATCGAGCTGCTTGCGTTCGTACTCCCCGGTCACCGCCTCGCGCTCCTTCTTGATCGCCGCCACCCGATCGGCAATGGCCCGGCTGTCGCCCGCGCCGCCGATGATCGTGGTGTGCTCCTTGTCGACCTCGATGCGCTTGGCGCGGCCCAGGTTCTCGATCGTGGCTTTCGCGAGCGTGAGCCCGAGTTCCTCGGTGATCACCGAGCCGCCGGTGAGCAGCGCCATGTCCTGCAGCATCGACTTGCGCCGGTCGCCGAAGCCCGGCGCCTTGACGGCGCAGGTCTTGATGAGGCCGCGCATGCTGTTGACCACCAGCGTCGCCAGCGCTTCGCTGTCCACGTCCTCGGCGATCACCAGCAGTGGCGCGCCGGCCTTCACGACCGCCTCCAGCAGCGGCACGAGCTGCGCCACCGACGACAGCTTCTGGTCGCACAGCAGCACGTACGCGTTCTCCAGGATCGCGGCCTGGCGCTCGGCGTTGTTGATGAAGTAGCCCGACAGGTAGCCGCGGTCGAACTGCAGGCCTTCGACCACTTCCAGCTCGCTGACCATGCCGGTGCCGTCTTCGATCGAAATGGCGCCGTCGCGGCCGACCCGCTTCATCGCGTCGGCCACCATGTCGCCGATCGAGCGGTCGTTGTTGGCCGAAATGGCGGCCACGTAGGCGATCTCCTGCGAGGTGTTGCAGGGCTGGGCGAGTTCCTTGATCTCCGCGACCACCAATCCGATCGCGTGCTCGATGCCGCGCCGCAAGTCCATCGGGTTCATGCCCGCGGCCAGGTACTTCAGGCCCTCCTCGATCATGCCGTGCGCCAGCACGATGGCCGTGGTGGTGCCGTCGCCCGCCATCTCGCTGGTGCGCACGGCCACTTCGCGCAGCATTTGCGCGCCCATGTTCTCGAAGCGGTCTTCGAGTTCGATCGCCTTGGCCACCACGACGCCCGAGTTGACGATCTGCGGCGGGCCGAACTCGCGCTCGAGGATGACGGTGCGCCCGCGCGGCCCCAGCGTGACCTTCACCGCATCGGCCAGCGTATCGACACCGCGACGGATCTTGTCGTGCGCTGCGTCGCCGTACAGAAGCTGCTTGGCTGCCATGGCATTGACCTCGGGAGAGTTGCGTGGCTCGCGACGCAGCGCCGCTGCGGCTCAGCCGCGCGACGCCTGCCGCGGCCTGTGCTCGTGCACGGCCTGGCACGCCGCACAGCGGCTGGCAGCGGGCATCACCAGCAGGCGGCGAATATCGATCGGCTCGTCGCAGTCTTCGCAAAGGCCATAGTTGCCGTCGGCCAAGCGCTGCTGCGCGGCCACGATCTGCTCGAGCTCGTCAACGTCGCGCTGTGCTTCGGCGTCGTCGGTGGCAGCCATCGCGTCGTCTGCCGCTTCGTCCTTGCGGTCGCCGACTTCATGCGAGCGCTCCGCCTCGCGCGGCCTCGCGCGCGGCGCAGCGATCTCTTCTTCGAGCGCCAGCCTTCGCTGCGCGAGCAGGTCGCGCAGCGTGTGCCGCTGCGTATCGGTCAGTGCGTCCATCGGGCCTTCCGGGTTTGGATGCGCCGCGGCCGGTTTGCCGCGGCGGGGTCGATCAGCATCACTGGATGTTCAGCGTGCGGCTGGCGCCTTCGCTGCGCTTGGGCAGGCTCAGCATGAGGATGCCGTTCTCGTACTTGGCGATGGCCGCCTTGTCGTCTACCTCATGGGCCAGGCTGAAGCTGCGCGTCGTGCTGCCGCGGTAGATCTCGCGCACCAGCGAACGTGAGCCGGTGCCGAACTTCTCTTCCTTCTCCTGCTTGATCTCGGCCGTGATGGACACGAAGTTGCGATCGATGGTGACGCGAATGTCTTCCTTGGTCGCACCCGGCACTTCGGCGCGGACTTCGTAGCCCTTGTCGTTCTCGGTCACGTCGAGGCGCAGTTCGCGCTGGGGTTCGGCGTTCAGCAGCGTCGGACGAATCATGCGGCGAAACACGTCCGGGAACATCTCGTCAAGTCGTTCAAATTGGGTCAGGGCGTTCATGACATACCTCCTATAGGCTCCAAGGTCATGGCCCGCTTGCCACTGGCAACCGGACTGACATCAAAAGTCTAGGCAGCCGCAGCCCGACGATGTTGCGCACCATCAATCGGGCCGCAACGAACGCGCCTTCACCGATCACGCTGGTGCGCACCGCAGCACCGCCGCGCCGACGATGCGCCCGCCGCGCAACCGCGCCAATGCCTCGTTCGCGTCGCGCAGCGCGAACGATTCGGTGTGCAGCGTCAAGGGGTGTGCGGCGGCCCACGCAAAGAACTCGTTGCCGTCGCGGCGCGTCAGGTTGGCCACCGAGCGCACGCAGCGTTCGCCCCACAGCAGCCGGTACGCGAAGCGCGGGATGTCGCTCATGTGGATGCCCGCGCAGACCACCGTGCCGCCCGCCACGACATGTTGCAGCGACTGCGGCACCAGCTCGCCGGCCGGAGCGAACAGGATCGCCGCGTCCATCGCGTGCGGCGGCGCCTCGTTCGATGCGCCGGCCCAGTGAACGCCGAGCGAGCGGGCCAGCGCCTGCGCCGCCTCGTCGCCGGCGCGGGTGAATGCGTACACGGTGCGCCCCTGCGCGAGCGCGACCTGCGCCACCAGATGGCCGGCCGCGCCGAAGCCGTAGATGCCGACGGCCGCGGCGTCGCCGGCCATGCGCAGCGCGCGGTAGCCGATCAGGCCCGCACACAGCAGCGGCGCGGCCTGTTCGTCGCTGTAGCGCTCGGGCAAGGCGAAACAATGGCTTTCGTTGGCGAGCATGGCCTCGGCATAGCCGCCGTCGACCGACAGCCCGGTGAACAGCGCCCGGCCGCACAGGTTCTCGCGGCCGCTCGCGCAATAGGGGCAGGCGCCGCAGGTGTCGTACAGCCAGGGCACGCCGACGCGCTCGCCGAGGCGGAAGCGCCGGCAGCCCTCGCCGAGCGCGGCCACGACGCCGACCACTTCATGCCCCGGTACCCGCGGCAGCTGCGGCGTGGGCAGTTCGCCATCGACGATGTGCAGGTCGGTGCGGCACACGCCGCAGCAGAGCACCCGCAGCAGCAGTTGCTGCGGACCGGGCGGCCGCAGCTCGCGCTCGATCGGCTGCAAGACATGGCTTGCAGGCTCGATCAGCGCCATCGCCAGGGTGCGCTCGGGCAACGCGTTCATGGGGTCAATGTGCCATCAGCACCGGCAGCGTCAACGATTTCAGCACCGAGCGTGTCGCGCCGCCGAGCACCAGCTCGCGCGCCCGGCTGTGGCCGTAGCAGCCCATCACCAGCAGGTCGGCGCCGACGTCCACCGTCAGCGACAGCAGGTACTCGCCCAGTTCGGGCGACTCCTTGCCGTGGTGGTGAACGCGCGCGGCAATGCCGTGGCTGCGCAGCAGCGACTCGACGTCCAAAGGCCCGGCCTCGCCGAGCGCCGCAGCGTCGCCCCAGCTTGCCACCTCGACACGTTCGGCGCGTTGCAGGAACGGCAGCGCGGCGTGCAGCGCACGCGCCGATTCGCGCGTTTCCTTCCACGCCACCAGCGCCACGCGGCCGACCGCGCCGGCGCCGCTGCCGTGCGGCAGCACCAGCGCCGGCGTGCCGCTCTGGACCAGCACCGACTCGACGAAATCGGCGGGCACCCCGCTGGGCGTGGCGTCGTCCGGGTCGCCGCGCGCCAGCAGCAGCAGATCGGCATAGAAGGCCTGGCGCGTGAAGCCGCTGATCGGCTCGCCCACCAGCTCGGCCCAGCGAATGCGCGCGGCATCACCGATCGTCGCGCCGAAGCGCGCCCGGGCCCGCGCGAGACGCTCGTCGTCGAACTGCTGGTACGCCGCCGCCGTGTCGCCGCTGAACACCGTCGTGTACGGGTACTGCAGCGTCGTGGGCAGCACGGCATACAGGGCCGTCACGGCGGCGTCGTACTGGCGCGCCAACTGCATGGCGCTGCGCAGCCGCGCCGTGCAAGCGGCCGACGCGTCGACGTGCAGGAGAATCGATTTGAATGTGCTCATGTCGTGAATCCGTGGCAGTGGCATCCAGTGCCACGGTAGGCCACGCCCGCCGGCCCGGCGTTGACGCCTGTCAATCGGGCCGTGCTGCCAGCGCGACGCTGCGCACTGTCGCGCCGTCGCGCCGTTGACGCGGCAACTTGGCCGGCCCGACGCAGCAGGTCTACAGTGGGGCCCCGGCGCAGGGCCGTCTCGTTCACGAGCCGGTTCTCGAGGTCTGACCCCACGATGCCCACCACCGCAACGCCCCCATTCAACTACTGGTTGTGGATGCAAGCCATGGCCGAAACCCTGGCGGCCAGTGCCGACCCGCGCCACTACGGGCAGCGCATGCGCACGAAGCGGCTTGCCGAGCTGATGAGGACGACGCTCGAAGGTTCACCGTTCTACCGTCGCCGCGCCGCACGTTCGGTGGGCGGGACGCCGCGTCTCGAGGACTTCGAACCCGTCGGCAAGCGCGAGCTGATGCAGCACTTCAACGACTGGGCCACCGACCGCCGCATCACGCGCGCGAGCGTCGATGCCTTCCTCAGCGACCCGGCGCGCCTGGCCGACCCCTACCTCGGCCAGTACATGGTGTGGACCAGCTCGGGCACCAGCGGCGAGCCCGGCACCTTCGTGCAGGACGCACGCAGCCTGGCCGTCTACGACGCGCTCGACGCGGTGCGGCTGCGCTCGGGGGGCGGTGCGTATTCGCCGCTGGCGAGCTGGAGCGTCGGCCAGCGCGTGGCCTATGTCGGCGCCACCGGCGGACACTTCGCCGGCAACGCGAGCATCGCGCGCTTGCAGCGCGTCGTGCCCGTGCTGGCACGGCCGTTCGCGCCGACGGTGAAGGTCTTCTCGGTGCTCGACCCCTTGCGCCAGCTGGTGACCGAGCTGCAGGCCTATCAACCGACGCTGCTGATCACCTACCCGAGCTGCGCGGCCGCGCTGGCGCAGGAGCAGGCCGGCGGGCAGATGCATCTTCGGCTGGTGGAAACCTGGTGCGGCGGCGAGCAGTTGTCGCCGGCCCAGCGTGACCGGATCCGCACGAGCTTCGGCTGCGCGGTGCGCAACAACTACGGCGCGTCCGAGTTCTTCGCCATCGCGTGGGAGTGCCCGCAGGGCCGTCTGCACCTGAACGACGACTGGGTGATCCTGGAACCGGTGGACGAGCACCGGCGTGCGGTGCCCCCGGGCGGGCAGTCGCATTCCACGCTGCTGACCAACCTCGCCAACCATGTGCAGCCGTTGCTGCGCTACGACCTGGGCGACCGCGTTCGATTCGTCGGCCGGGCCTGCCCGTGCGGCAGTGCATTCCCGCTCATCGAGGTCGACGGCCGTGCCGACGACACCTTGCAGCTCAACGACGCGAAGGGCCATCCGGTGACGCTGCTGCCATTGGCGCTCGCCACCGTCATCGAAGAGGGCGCCGACGTGGCGCACTTCCAGTTGCTGCGCACCGCGGCCGATGCACTCGAGCTGCGCTTCGAATCGATGGTGCGCGACCCCGAGATCGCTTTCGTTCGCTCGCGCGCGGCGCTGGCGGTGTTTCTCGCGCGCCATGGCCTGAGCAACGTGCGCATCCAGCATGGCCTGGCGCCGCCGATACGCCAGGCGCGAAGCGGCAAGCTGTGTCGCGTGACCGCGCTGCCGGGCCGGGCGGCAGCCGGCGGCGCTGGCCAGCACCCACCTGCGGCGGTGGGCACGTGAGATTCAGGCGGCGATGCCCGCTGCCACCAGCGCCGCGGTCGCGCACAGCACGGCCACTGCAAAGGCCACGATCTCACGCAGGCTGATGTCGTTCACGGTCGTCCTCTCCGTCTCCGGGGGCACGGCCCTCGGCGTTACAACGATGACGGCACTGTAGGTGCCACGGCCGAAGGGGCTTTGACCTGAATCAACGCGGCAGCCTGTCGCCGGGGTTGATGAACCTCAACGCGCGGCCGGGCCCCGGGAGTAGCGTCCCGGCACGGTGGACGCGCGCCGTCCATGTGCCGAAGGGATCCGTGAAGATGGCAAACCGCTTGTCGCGAACGCTGGGGAGCTTGGCCATCGTGGTGTGGCTGCTTTCCGGCTGCGGCGGCGGTGACCCGTACCGCCAGCTCACGCCCTACGAACGGCACATTTATCTCGAACCGACGCCGCTCGCCACGACGCTGGTCTTCGACCGCGTCGCCCAAGGCTACGACGCGAGCTGCATGCTGGCGTCGAACGGCGAAGCGTGGTGCTGGGGCGGCAACGAACATGGTCAACTCGGTGCCGGCACGGCGCAGGCCTGCTCGGGCGGCAACATACCCTGTACCTGGCAGCCGCTGCGCGTTGCGGCGCCGATGCAGTTCGCGGTGCTGAGCCCTGGCCAGATTCACAGCTGTGGCCTGGATGCGGCCGCTCAGGCCTGGTGCTGGGGGTTCGGCCTCGGCGGGCAACTCGGCGACGGCCGATCGGTCGACAGCGCGACGCCGGTCGCCGTCGCCGGCGGCCACCGTTTCGTGCAGATCGACGCCGGGCGCACGTCGCTGCTCAGCTGCGCGCTCGACGCCGTCGGCACGGCCTGGTGCTGGGGACCGAGCGGTGGTGGGGCTCTCGGTAACGGCACCGTCGATATGGCTTCATCGCCGGTGCAGGTGCTGGCGACGCAGCCGTTCACGTCGGTCGGCGCCGGTTCAGACCACGCCTGTGGCCTGGACGCGAGCGGCCAGGCGTGGTGCTGGGGTCACAACGCGTACGGCAAGCTCGGCTTGGGTGCGCCGGGTGCGGCGCTGCTGCCGACGGCGGTCGTGGGCGGCCAGCGTTTCGCGTCGATCGCGGTCGGCGGCGAGTTCAACTGCGGCCTCACCGCTGCAGGGGCGGCGTGGTGCTGGGGGTTCGGCCCTTCGCTCGGCGACGGTGTCGGCCTTCACCGTGACGCCCCGACCGCCGTCAGCGGCGCTCACCTCTTCGTCAGCCTGTCGGCCGGATATCAGCACGCGTGCGGATTGAAGAGCGACGGATCGGCGTGGTGCTGGGGCATGGCCGCGCTGGTCGGCGGCGGCACCGAGCAGACGAGCCTGGCGCCGGTCGCCGTCAGCGGCGGCCACCGATTCCGCACTCTGCAGGCGGGCGGCGTCGCGACTTGTGCCATCACCGTCGCCGGCACGCCCATGTGCTGGGGGATCAACACCGTCGGCTCGGTCGGACAGTCCAACATCGACCCCTGACAGGGCCAGCCCCCACGCGCGCGTTGCCGGGTGGGGCGGCGCGTGCAAGGCATGAACCAAACGGCGGCGCGCTGCAACACACAGTGCGAAGCCCCGGCATGGCCGCGCCGAATCGAGTCTCACGGGGCTGCAACCGAACGCACTCGCACGAGTCAGGAGCCCATCATGCCTTCCATGCACCGCGTCGCCTCGCACTACCCGCTGGTCGAAACCGGCCGCTCGTCCTGGCTGCAGGTCCGCGGGACCCCGATGGAATCGGATGCTCACGCCGAGGCATCGACAGTCCCGTCCCGGCACCTCGTTGCGATGACCTGGATCGTGATGGCCGCCTGCGTGGCCGCCGTCGCGATCGACCTGGCCGGCGCCCGCCTGGATGCGGCCGCGGCGCCGCGGGCTGCCGCCTCGGCGCCGCACCACCAGGCGAACGCGATCGAAGCGCTGTCGCCGCAGTTCTGAGCGCATCGTCGGGACACTCGACTTGCGCGAAGTGGAGGAACGCCGCGGCCAGCCGGTCCGCGTCATTGCCGGTCTTGGCTAGCGACGAAGTTCAGCTTGAGCTTTTCGCCGAGCAGTCAGCGCACGGTAGAGAGATGGTCATCCCGGCGGACGCCGGGATCCACTGCTTGAAGGCGCGCGAGCGTCGACCGAGCACGCGCACCCCGAACGAGTGGATACCGGCATTCGCCGGTATGACGGCCGTGTTGGCATGACGCACAACGTGACCTCGGTGGCTGAAGAACGTCGCTAATCAAGTTGCCAGTCGTCGACATGGTGATGTGCCCGCCGGCCGGTCGCGCGTGGCGAAGGTCGGAATCAGCCCGCCGCCTTGAGGATCAACACCTGCTGCGGCGCCATCTTCAGCGTCGGTCTGCCCTTGGTGCTCAGTGGCAGGCGCGCGCCCGCCGGGAAGATCGGTGTCCACTGCGAAGGCTTGAAGCCGCGCGGCAGCACGAAGCTGGCGTCGCGGTAGGCGTAGTTCAGCAGCACCAGCAGCTTGCTGCCCTCGTGTTCGCGCACGAACGCGAAGACGGGCTCGTCCTTGCTGGACAGCGCGGTGAAGCTTCCCAGCGACAGCGCGGGTTCGGCCTTGCGCAGCGCAATGAGTTGTGTGTACCAGCCGAGCAGGGACTGCGGGTTGAGCGCTTCGGCCGCCACGTTGTGCGTTTCCCAGTTGCTCACGTTGGGCCGGAAGGTCTCGGGGCCGTGGCTGAAACCGGCATGGGCCTCGCTGCTCCAGCTCATCGGCCCGCGCAGGGCCTGGTCGGCGTTCGACACCGGTTCGGCGTGCGACAGGCCGATCTCTTCGCCGTAGTAGATGAAGGGGCGGCCCGGCAGCGTCAGCAGCGTGGCCGCCGCCACACGGTAGCTCCGCTCGTCGCCGTCGAACTGCTTGAACAGCCGCGCGCCGGCGAAGGCGTCGTGGTTGGACAGGAAGGTGCCCATGCGGGCGACCGGCAGCGTGCGCAGGCTGTACAGCAGGTCCGGCATCACACGCCCGATCTTGATGCTGGCGAGGATGTGCTTGTGGATGCCGAAGGCAAACGAGCTGCCGCAGGAACTCGCGGCGGCGAACGCGGCCGGGTCGCCTGGTGCCTCGCACACCATGGTGCGCTTTCCGTAGCCGGCCAGCAGGTCCTGAATGCGTTTCATCAGCACATGGTTCTCGGGCTGGTTCTCCCAGGCGATGGCGCTGTTCTCGAACAGCAGGCCCGTCGCGTCGAACCGAAAGCCGTCGACCCCTCGGTTGAGCCAGAACCTCAGGTTGTTCAGGTGGAAGTCGACCACGGCCGGATTGCGCAGGTTGAAGTCGGGCAGGTCGGCGCTGAAGACGGCGTAGTACCAGCGCGAGCCGGCCTCCCGCCACGGGTCGCCGGCGAAGGTGGTCCAGCCCGGCTGCGTGTCGTTCTTGAAGATGTACCAGTCGGTGTACGCGGAGTTCTTGTGATCGTAGGCGTCGTCGAACATCGGATGGGCCGACGCGCTGTGGTTGATCACGTAGTCGACGATGATGCCGATGCCGCGCTTGTGGGCTTCGACCAGCAGGCGGTCGAAGTCGGCGAGCGTGCCGTAATCGGGCTCGATCTCGCGGTAGTTGGCCACGGCGTAACCGTGGTCGTGGTCTTCGCTCTTGAAGATGGGCATCAGCCAGATGCCGCTGACGCCGAGGTCCTTGAGGTAGTCGAGCCGCGAGGTCAGGCCGGCAAGGTCGCCAATGCCGTTGCCGTCGCTGTCCTGGTAGGCGCGGACGTAAATCTCGATGAACACGCCGCGGCGAAACCAGTCCGCTGGCAACCCGCTGTCGTGCATTTCGACCTCGACCGTGCCGATGTCGGGGACGACCGGCGCGGCCACGCCCGCGGCCGGGGGCAGCCATGACGCGAGCGCGACGAGCGCGCCCGACAGCCATCTCGTGATCGTGTGAGTCATGTCTCATGCGCTCGGGGTTGTCGGCGCAATGACGCCGCGAAGGAGCAAAGCATATCGGTCGAACGGGTGCTCGAGACCTGTCCGCCGACGGAAAGGCCCGGCGCCGGCCGCGCGGTTCAGGCGTGGCGCCGGCCGCCGTCCAACAGCCTGCGCAGCGAGCGAACCACGCGCCACACGACGAGCACGCGGGTCAGCGCACGCGCGACGCGGCGCGGCCCGAGGGCGGTCAAGGCGATGAGGGGAAGCACCACCACCCAGGGGTGGCTGCGCGCATAGGCCCACGCCTGCGAGCCACGCTCAACCCAGGCCAGTGGTGCAAAGGCGCGTGCGCGCTGGGCCAACGCCACGCGCTGATCCTGCGCGCGCAGCACCAGGCTCTCGCGGCGCGCGGCGAGCAGGCGTGTTCGTTCGCCGTAGAACATCACTCACCGCGCGGCTGGGCGGCGTGGCGCAAGGCGGTCCGGTCGCGGCGCAGTTCGTCGATCGTCGCACCGAGAAAGCGTGGTTTGCTGTTGGCCTTGCGCCGCCACGCCACCGCTGCTGCCGCGCCGACGCACAGGTACACCGCCGTCACGACGGCGAGCGCCAGCGTGCGGTGCGCCTCGTCGACCCACAGCACCAGCAGCAGGGCCGCCAGCACCAGCCCGACGCCGAGGAAGAACAGCGCGAAGGCGGCGTAGACCAGCAGCTCGGCCACGCGCAGCCGCTCCTCCTCGAGCTCGGTGCTGGCGAGCTGCAACCGCGTCTCGCCCATTTCGAGCAGCGACGCGAGCAGCCCGCGGGCCGATCCAAGCAAGCCTGACGACGGCGGATCCGGCGTGGTCGCCACGGCGCCGGTCCTAGCGGCGCGCGATCAACATGCCGATCAACAGGGCGGCGCCGGCGGCAATGCCCATCGCCGCATACGGGTGTTCGTGCACCGTTTGGTCGGCCGCTCGCGCTGCGCGCCGGGCGTTGTACACGGCCGTCGATTCAAGCTCGCCGAGTTCGGACTTGGCTCGCTTGAGCTGGGTTTCGAACTTGTCACGCGCGGCGTTGAACTGTTCATTGCCGGTGCGCTGGGCCGTCTTGAGCAGGTGGTCGGCTTCGTCGACCATTTGCCGCAGGCTGGTGGCCAGTCGATCGCGTGCCGTTGTTTCTTCCGGGGGGGCAGTCGTGGTCTGTTCCATGGTGGTCATCCGTTTGGGGTTGAAGAAGCTGCGCGGCGCGGCGCACGCCGAGGTTACGCCGCTTCCCGATGCTAGGCGGCGCCGCCCGTCGTGCGTTGACGAACGTCAACCGGTGAAACACATGTTTCAGCGCCTCGGCGGCGACCAGGTACGACGCGGTCAGCGCCACCACGGTGGCAATGAACCACCACGGCACAGGCACGAAACCGAAGGCGGCGCCCAGCGGCGTGAACGGCAGCATGAGCGCGACAGCGGCCACCGCCAGCGTCGAGGTGGTGAGCCACGGAGACGGGTGGCTGCGCCAGGGCACGCCGCGCGTGCGGATCACGAATACCACCAGCACCTGTGTGGCCATCGATTCGATGAACCAGGCGGTCTGGAACGTCGCCTCGGTGGCCTTCAGCACGAAGATCAGCACCGCGAAGGTGATGAAGTCGAACAGCGAACTCAGCGGCCCGAAACACAGCATGAAGTTGCGCACCAGCGCGATGTTCCACGGCTTGGGGCGGCGCAGCTCGGCGCTGTCGACCTGATCGAGCGGGATCGGAATCTCCGACAGGTCGTAGAGGAAGTTGTTGAGCAGGATCTGCACCGGCAGCATCGGCAGGAAGGGCACGAACAGCGCCGCCGCCGCCATGCTGGCCATGTTGCCGAAGTTCGAGCTGGTGGCCATCATGATGTACTTCATCACGTTGACGAAGGTGCGCCGCCCTTCGAGCACGCCTTGGCGCAGCACATCGAGGTCGTGCTCCATCAGCACCAGGTCGGCGGCCTGCGTGGCCACGTCGACCGCGCCGTCGACCGAGATGCCGACGTCGGCCGAATGCAGCGGCGGCGCGTCGTTGATGCCGTCGCCGAGGTAGCCCACGACGTGTCCGCGGGCCTGCAATGCCAGCACGATGCGGTTCTTCTGTTCGGGCGTGACGCGGCAGAACACGTTGCTCCTTTGCACCGCAGCGCGCAGCGCCCAGTCGTCCATCTGCGCGATCGCGGGCCCGGTGAGCAGGCCGCGCACCGCAAACCGCAACACCGTGCACAGATGGCGCGTGACCGCTTCGTTGTCGCCGGTGACGATCTTGGGTGCGATGCCGCGCGCCTGCAGATCGCGCAGCGCCTGGCCCGCCGACAGCTTGGGCGGGTCGAGGAAGGCGACGAAGCCGGCGAACACCAGGTCGTGCTCGTCGGCCGCCGTCATGTCGGTGTCGGCATCGTCGACGCGCCGGGTTGCAAGCGCCAGCACGCGCAGGCCCTCGGCGCCGAAGGCATCGAAGCGGCGGGTGATGTCGGCGCGGTCGGCGGCGGTCAGCGGCCCGGTGCCGCCGCCTGCCGTCTCGCAGCCGACGCACACGCGCAGGATGTCCTCGGGTGCGCCCTTGACGATCAGCAGGCGCCGTCCATCGCGTTCGACCAGCACCGAGACGCGGCGGCGTTCGAAGTCGAACGGCACTTCGTCGAGTTTGTGCCAGGCGGCGGTGTCGAGCACCTGGTGCGCGAGGATCGCCTCGTCGAGCGGGCTCTTCAGCCCGGTCTCGAACGCGCTGTTGAGGTAGGCCAGTTCGAACACGTGCGCGCTGTCCTGGCCCTGCGCATCGAGGTGGCGCTCGAGGCGGATCTTCGCCTCGGTGAGCGTGCCGGTCTTGTCGGTGCACAGCACATCCATCGCACCCAGGTCTTCGATCGCCGACAGCCGCTTCACGATGACGCTGTGTGCCGCCATGCGCCGCGCGCCGCGCGCCAGCGTGACCGAGACGATCATCGGCAACAGCTCCGGCGTCAGGCCGACGGCGAGCGCCACCGCGAACAGGAACGAATCGAGCAGCGGGCGGTGGTACAGCGTGTTGACCAGCAGCACGAACAGCACCAGCGCGATCGTCATGCGTGTCAGCAGCAGACTGAAGCGCCGGATGCCGCGCTCGAACGCGGTGGGCGGCGCCTCGGCGACCAGCGCATGGGCGATGCGGCCGAGCGCGGTCGCGTCCCCGGTCTCGCACACCAGCACGCGCGCCGAACCCGCGACCACCGAGCTGCCCATGAACACCGCGCTGTCGGCGGCCACGGCCTCGGTCGATTCGGCGGGCGCGGTGACGGCACGCTTCTCAACCGGGTAGGCCTCGCCGGTGAGCTGCGCCTGGTTGACGAAGAAGTCGTTCGCCTCGAGCACGCGGGCGTCGGCCGGGATCAGGTTGCCGGCGGCCAGCAGCAGCACGTCGCCGGGCACGATCTGCGCCGCCGGCAGCTCGAGCGGCGCCCCGGCGCGCAGCAGCCGCGCCTTCAGTGCCACCGAGTTCTGCAGCGCCTGCGCGGCCTGGCCGGCGCGGTGTTCCTGCACGAAGTCGAGCGTCACGCTCAGCACGACGATGACGGCGACGAAGCCGAAACTCGCCTTGTCGCCCATCAGCGCCGAGATCAGCGAGGCCAGCAGCAGCACCAGAATCAGCGGGTTGGCCAGCCGGGCCAGGAAGCGCAGCACCAGCGGCCATTCGCGCTGCCGGCGAATCGCGTTCGGGCCGAATTGGCGCAGGCGCAGGCCCGCTTGCGCCGCGTCCAGGCCTTCGGCACGCGCTTGCAGTTGCGCGAGCAAGGCCGGCAGCGGCTCGCACCACCAGCGCGTGCCGGCCGACGGCGGCGCCTCCGGGGGGTTGGCGCCGGGGAGGGTCATGACCCTACTCCACTAGCGACGAAGTTCACCTTGAGCTACTCGCTGAGCCGTCAGCGCAAGGTAGAGAGAGGGTCATCCCGGCGGACGCCGGGATCCACTGCTTGAAGGCCCGCGAGCGTCGACCGAGCACGCGCACCTCGAACGAGTGGATACCGGCATTCGCCGGTATGACGGCCGTGTTGGCATGCCGCACGACGTGACCTCGGTGGCGGAAGAATGTCGCTAGTCAAGTGACCCTATCGTTGATGCACGTAGCTGCCGGGCGCCGGCTCGAGGACCGGAAGCCCGGCCTGCGGCGCGCCCATCGCGGGCGGCACGACTTGCGCCGACGAGTGACCCTTCAGCCAGGCCATCCATGGCGTCCACCACGAGCCGGCCGTCGGCTCCGCAGCGTCCAGCCATTCCTGCGGTGTCAGCAAGCGGTCGCCGTGCCTCCAGTGGCCGATGCGGTAACTCGACAGCGCCAGCCCCGGCGGGTTGACGATGCCCACGTTGTGTCCGCCGGCGGTCAGCACGAAGGTCTGGTCGACAGTGGTCAACTGGTTCAGCTTGAACACCGATCGCCACGGCGCGACGTGGTCCTGCACTGCGCCGACGTTGAAGATCGGCACACGGACGTCGTCGAGGTTGATCGGCACGCCGTCGAGCTGGAACTCGCCGTGCGACAGCGCGTTGTTCAGGAACAGGCTGCGCAGGTATTCGGAGTGCATGCGAAACGGCAGCCGCGTGCCGTCGGCGTTCCAGGCGGCCAGGTCGGTGGCGGCCGCGCGCTCGCCCAGCATGTAGTTGAGCAGCCGGAATGACCACACCAGGTCCTTCGAGCGCAGCATCTGGAAGGTGCTCTTCATCTGCCCCTCGTCGAGGTAGCCGTGGCGCCACATCTGGTGTTCGAGGAAGTTCACCTGGCCTTCGTCGATGAACAGCGACAGCTCGCCGGGGGCGGTGAAATCGGTCTGCGCCGCCAGCAGCGTGACGCTCTTGAGTGCCGGCGACCTGGCGCGCCCGAGAGCCGCGGCGGCCATCGCGAGCAGCGTGCCGCCCAGGCAGTAGCCGAGCGCGTGCGTGCGCGCGCCGGGCATGACCCGGTCGATGACGTCGAGTGCTTCGCGCACGCCGAGCCGGTAATAGTCGGCGAGCCCGAGGTCGCGGTCGCCACCGTCGGGGTTCTTCCACGAGATCATGAACACCGTGAAACCGTGGTCGACCAGGTACTTCGCGAGCGAGTTGTGCGGCGACAGGTCGAGGATGTAGTACTTCATGATCCACGCGGGAACGATGAGTATCGGCTCGGGGTGCGTCTTCTTCGTCGCGGGTTCGTACTGGATCAGTTCGATCAGCCGGTTGCGGTAGATCACGCTGCCCGGCGTCACGGCGACGTTCTTGCCGACCACGAAGTTCTCGGTGCCGGACGGCGGCAGCTTGGCCGTGTCGCGCAACGCGTCTTCCAGCGCGTAGCCCGCGCCGCGCAGCAGGTTGGCGCCGCGCTCTTCGAGCGTGCGCTCGCGTACCACCGGGTTGGTCAGCGGGTTGTTCGACGGCGCCATCATGTCGAGCCACTGGCGCGCGGCGAAGCTGGTCATTTCTTCGTGGTGCTTGGTGACGCCCGGCACGCCGGTGGTGGCGCGCTCCCACCAGTGCTGGCCGAGCAGGAAGGCCTGCGAGATGAGATTGAACGGCGGCGCGTTCCACTGCGGCGCCGAAAAACGCTTGTCCTGCGCCAGCGGGCTCACGCCATCGGTGTCGCCCGCTGACTGCGCTGGTGCGGCGACCACGGTGCTCGGCAACTTGGCCCATTGCTCGGCGGCCAGCTGCAGCAGCTCGATCTGCTTGGCCGGCGACACCGCGAGGTGCGTCCACCAGTCCATGAACGCGCCGGTCAGCGTGAGCGGCGACTGGCCGCCGGTGAGCGGGCCGAGCGAGGCCATCCACAGGCGGTCGACGTGCTGATAGCGCCGGAACTGCTCCGACTGTGCCGGGCTTTGGCCGAGCCACGGGCTCTCGCCGCGCTCGCGCGTTCCGGCCAGAGGCTGTGCGCGCTCGCGAAGTGCGAGGCTGCGGGTTCGAAGCGGTGTGACGGTAGACATACCGATGAGCGTATCGATTGCAGCGTGGTGGGACTTGACGATCCTCAACGGCCCGAGCCTGCCGCCATGCTTGCGTTACGTCAAGTCGGGCACGACACTGCGCTTCGAGAATTCGCTCAGGCCGGCTCGGCCGCGCCCCACTCACCTCCCGCATGAAGCTGTCCTTGCACACGCCGTGGATTCGTCGTGCCCTGATCGGGCTCGCGCTGGTGCTGGCCGTCAGCGCGGCGGCGCTCTGGCTCGGGCGCGCCAAGCCGATCGCCGTCATCGTGGCCGAGGTCGGCCGCGGCAAGGTCGAGTCGACGATCGCCAACACCCGCGCCGGCAGCGTCGAGGCGTGCCAGCGCACGAAACTGTCGACCATCGCCGGCGGGCGCATCGAGCGCTTGGCCGTCAAGGAGGGCGACCGTGTCGCCAAGGGCCAGCTGCTGATCAAGCTGTGGAACGACGACCAGCAGGCCCAGCAGGCGCTCGCGCAGACGCAGCTCGACAGCGTGCGCCAACACCGGGTCGAGATCTGCGCGTCGGCCGATGCGGCGGCGCGCGACGCCGAGCGCCAGAGGGCCTTGCGCGAGCAGGGTTTCGTCTCCAGCGCGAGCGAAGACGTGGCCCGCAGCAACGCCGACGCGCGCCGCGCCGCCTGCTCGGCGGCCGGCTCCGACGTGCGCCAGGCACAGGCGCGGGTGAGCGCCATGCGCGTCGAGCTCAACCGCACGGTGCTCTACGCACCCTTCGCCGGCACGGTGGCGAAGATCGTCGGCGAGGTCGGTGAGTATTCGACGCCGTCGCCGCCGGGCGTGCCGATGCCGCCGGCGATCGACCTGATCGACGACACCTGCCTGTACATCAAGGCGCCGATGGACGAGGTGGACGCGCCGCGCATGCACGCCGGCCAGCCGGTGCGGATCACGATCGATGCGCTGCCCAAGCAGTCGTTCCCCGGCCAGGTCAAGCGCGTCGCGCCCTATGTGACGGCGGTGGAAAAGCAGGCACGCACGGTCGACATCGACGCGACCTTCGACCAGCCGGAGAAGGTCGGGGCGCTGCTGGTGGGCTACAGCGCCGACGTGGAGGTGATCCTCGGCGTGCGCGAGAACGTCTTGCGCCTGCCGACCGCCGCGCTGATGGAGGGCGGCCGTGTGCTGGTGGTCGACGGTGATCGCCTGGTCGAACGCGCGGTGAAGACCGGCCTGTCGAACTGGGAGTTCGCCGAAGTGACGGCGGGCCTGGCGGCCGGCGATCGTGTCGTCACCTCGCTCGAACGCGCCGGGGTCGCTGCCGGTGCGCGCGTCACGATCGAGGCGCCGGCGGCCAAGCCGCGCTGATATGTCGGCCGACCCGGGCTCGCCCTCCGCCGCACAGGTCGAACTCGACGGCGTCGAGCGGGTGTTCCACCTTGGCGACAGCGACGTGCATGCGCTGCGCGACCTCCACCTGCGCATCGGCGCCGGCGAGTACGTCGCCGTGATGGGGCCGTCGGGTTCGGGCAAGTCGACGCTACTCAACATCCTCGGCCTGCTCGACCGGCCCAACGGCGGGCGCTACCGGCTCGAGGGGCGCGACGTGACCACGCTGTCGCTCGAAGAGCAGGCGCAGGTGCGCAGCCGGCGCATCGGCTTCGTGTTCCAGAGCTTCCACCTGGTGCCGCGCCTGACGGCGGCGGAGAACATCGGCCTGCCGATGATGCTGGCCGGCATCGCCCCGCGCGAACGGGCCGAGCGCGTGGCGCGGGCGTTGAAGGACTACGGGCTCGAAGACCGCGCCAGGCACAAGCCCGACGAACTCTCGGGTGGGCAGCGCCAGCGGGTGGCGATCGCCCGCGCGACCATCATGGCGCCGGCATTGATCCTGGCCGACGAGCCCACCGGCAACCTCGACCGCAGCACCGGCGTCGAGGTGGTGCGCCTGCTCGAAGCGCTGAACGCGCGCGGCGTGACGCTGATCGTCGTCACCCACGACCCGCAGCTCGGCGCCCGCGCGCGGCGCCGCCTGCTGATGGAAGACGGCGCGATCAAGCACGACACGATGGCCGCCGAAACGGTGTGACGAGGCCCTGACGATGCGCGCCGCCGACGTCTTCGCCTTCGCCCGCGGTGCCGCCTTCGGCAGCCCGGTGCGCACGCTGCTGATGATGCTGGCGATGGCGATCGGCGTGGCCGCCGTGGTCGTGCTCACGGCCCTGGGCGACGGCGCACGGCGCTACGTGGTCGAACAGTTCGCGTCGCTCGGCACCAACCTCGTGATCGTGCTGCCGGGCCGTTCGCAGACCGGCGGCTTCAGCCCGGCCAACGCCATCACCAGCACGCCGCGCGACCTGACCCTCGACGACGCCCGTGCGCTGCTGCGCGCGAGTGCGGTGCGCCGCGTCGCGCCGGCGGCGGTCGGGCTGTCGGAGGTCAGCAGCGGCGGGCGCCTGCGTGAAACCATGGTGCTCGGCACCACCACCGACTACCTCGAGCTGCGGCGCCTGCAGCTCGCGCAGGGGCGCTTCCTGCCAGACGACGAATGGGACCGCGGCTCGGCCGTCGTGGTGATCGGCGCCAAGCTGCGCAGCGAACTGTTCGGCAGCGAGCCCGCGGTCGGCCGCCTCGTGCGCGTGGGCGACCGGCGCTTCCGAGTCATCGGCGTGCTCGCGTCCAGCGGCCAGGGGCTGGGCATGAACACCGACGAACTGGCGATCGTGCCGGTGGCGCTGGCGCAGGCGATGTTCAACTCGAACACGCTGTTTCGCGTCCTCATCGAAGCGCGCAGCCGCGACGACATCGGCGCCGCGAAGGAGCAGGCGAGCGCCATCCTCAAGCTGCGCCACGAAGGCGAGGAAGACGTCACCGTGATCACGCAGGACGCGGTGCTCGCCACGTTCGACCGGCTGCTCTCGGCACTGACCTTCGGCGTGGCCGGCATCGCCGCCATCAGTCTGGCGGTGGCCGGCATCCTGGTGATGAACGTGATGCTCGTGTCGGTGGCGCAGCGTACCGGCGAAGTCGGCCTGCTGAAGGCCCTGGGCGCCACCGCCGGCACGATACGGCTCGCCTTCCTCACCGAAGCCGCGCTGCTGTCGGTGGCCGGCGCCTTGCTGGGCTACGGCCTCGGCCACTTCGGCGCCTGGGTGATCCGCGAGCTGTACCCGGCGTTCCCGGCCTACCCGCCGACCTGGGCGGTGCTCGCGGGCCTGGGCACCGCGCTCGTCACCGGCATCGTGTTCGGCGTGCTGCCGGCGCGCCGCGCCGCCGCGCTGGACCCGGTGGCCGCACTCGCGAAACGTTGAGCATGCAAGCACGCGACGCGATCACGATGGCCGTGCGGGCGCTCACGGCGCACCGCTTGCGCAGCTTCCTCACACTGCTGGGCATCGCGGTCGGCATTGCCGCGGTGATCCTGCTGACCTCGATCGGCGAAGGGCTGCACCGCTTCGTGCTCGCCGAGTTCACGCAGTTCGGCACCAACGTGGTCGGCATCTCGCCGGGCAAGGTCAGCACCGGTGGCGCCAACCCCGGATTCCCGTCGTCGGTGCGGCCGCTGACGCTGGCCGATGCGCAGGCGCTGCAGCGCATTCCCGAGCTGGTGGGCGTGACGCCGGGGGTCAGCGGCAACGCCGAAGTCACGGCCAACGGCCGGGCGCGCCGTGTGCTGGTCTATGGCACCACCGCGGCACTGGTCCAGGGCTTCAATCTGCGCGTGCGCAGCGGCCAGTTCCTGCCCGACGAGGAAGCCGAGAGCGCGCGTGCCTTCGCCGTGGTCGGCGCGAAGCTGAAGCAGGAGCTGTTCGGCGCCGACAACCCGCTGGGCGCGCGCCTGCGTGTGGGCAGCCTGCAGTTCCGCATCGTCGGCGTGCTCGAGTCGCGCGGGCAGTTCCTCGGCATCGACCTCGACGACGTGGTCTACGTGCCGGCGGCGCGCGCGCTGGAGCTGTTCAATCGCGACTCGCTGATGGAGATCAACCTCACCTACGCCGAGGGGGCCACTGCCGCGCGGGTCGGCGACGCGGCCAAGGCGATCCTGCGCGCGCGCCACGGCCGCGAGGACTTCACCGTCGTGATGCAGGAGGACATGCTGCGCACGCTGTCGAACATCCTCGACATCCTGACGATGGCGGTCGGCGCCTTGGGCAGCATCTCGCTGCTGGTCGGCGCGGTGGGCATCGTCACCATCATGACGATCGCGGTGGCCGAGCGCACCAGCGAGATCGGCCTGCTGGTCGCGCTGGGCGCGCGGCGCGGCACCATCCTGCGCCTGTTCCTCGGCGAGGCGGTGGTGTTGTCGGCGCTGGGCGGCGTGCTCGGCCTCGTGATCGGCATCGGCCTGGCGCAGGCGGTGCGGCTCGCGGTGCCGGGTTTGCCGGTGCACACGCCGTTGCTGTTCGTGCTGCTGGCCGAAACCGTCGCCGTGCTGATCGGCCTCGCGGCTGGCGTGCTGCCGGCGCGGCGGGCGGCGCGGCTGGATCCGGTCGAGGCGCTGCGGGCGGAGTAGGGCTACGGCCGAGCCGGCCGCTTCTCGACGAAGCGGCGCACCTGCTCGTTCGCCGGCCGGTTCACGATCTCGTCGGGTGTGCCCGCCTGCACCACCTGGCCGTCGTTCAGGATCGCGATGCGTTGGCCCAGGCGCAGCGCCTCGTCGATGTCGTGGGTGATGAAGACGATGGTCTTGTGCAGCGTGGACTGCAGCTGCAGCAGCTGGTCCTGCATCTCGGCGCGGATCAGCGGGTCCAGCGCGCTGAAGGCTTCGTCCATCAGCACGATCTCGGTGTTCGCGGCCAGCGCGCGCGCGAGGCCGACACGCTGCTTCATGCCGCCCGACAGCTCGTCGGGCCAGGCTTGCTCGTAGCCTTGGAGGCCCACCTTCGCGATCCATTCGCGGGCGGTCGCCTGCGCCGCCGCGGGCGCCTCGCCGCGGATGCGCAAGGCGTAGGCCACGTTGTCCTGCACCGTGCGGTGCGGCAGCAGCGCGAAACCCTGGAACACCATGCTGATGTGGTGGCGGCGCAGCTCGCGCAGTTCGGCCGCGTCGAGCTCGAGGATGTTGCGCCCGGCGATGACGACCTCGCCGGACGTCGGGTCGATCAGGCGGTTCAGGTGGCGAACCAGGGTCGACTTGCCCGAGCCCGACAGGCCGATGATCACGAACACCTCGCCGGCGGCGATGTCCAGCGACACGTCGTTCAACGCCACCTTGGCGCCGGTGGCGGCGAGCACATCGGCCTTGCTGCGCCCTGCGTGCAGCAAGGGCAGCGCGCGCGCCACGTCGCCAAATACCTTGACGACGTGGCGTAACTCGATCTTTGGCGGCTCAGTGCTGGGCATCCGGTCTTTCGCGGCGCCGCCGGCGCGGCTGGCCGTAGGCCTGCGTGATGCGGTCGACGACGATGGCCAGGATCACGATCGCCAGCCCCGCCTGCAGCCCGCGCCCGGTGTCCAGCGTCTGGATGCCGACGAGCACGTCTTCGCCCAAGCCACGCGCGCCGATCATCGACGCGATGACGACCATCGACAAGGCCATCATCGTGGTCTGGTTGATGCCGGTCATCACCGATGGCAGTGCAAGCGGCAGTTGCACGCCGGTCAGCAATTGCCAGCGCGTCGCGCCGAACGACCACGCGGCTTCGGTCAGCTCGGGGTCGACCTGGCGGATGCCGAGGTCGGTCAGGCGGATCAGCGGCGGCATCGCATAGACCACGGTGGCGAAGATGGCCGGCACCTTGCCCAGGCCGAACAGCATCAGCACCGGGATCAGGTAGACGAAGATCGGCAGCGTCTGCATCACGTCGAGCACCGGCAGCGCCAGCGCGCGCAGGCGGTCGTGGCGCGCCAGCAGGATGCCCAGCGGGATGCCCAGCAGCACCGCGAGCACCGTGGCGACGACCAGCAGCGCCAGCGACTGCATCAGCGGGTCCCACAGGCCGACGGCGCCGATCAGCGCCAGCAGCGCAGCGAGCGTGATCGCCCGCCACCCGCTGCGGGTGGCATGCCACGCGAGCGCGCCGACCGCGAGCAGCACGACCCAGGCCGGCAGGCCGCGCAGCGCCTGCTCCAGCGGGACCAGCAGCGTGCGCAGCACCGCCGCGCTGAACGCATGGAAGGCGTCGCCGTGGTTGATGACCAGCCATTCGACGAAGCGGTTGATCGGCTCCCTGATGGAGATCGGCTCGAGCATCGGCGTGGCCACCCGTTCAGCGCAGCGACGCCGCCAGCCGGGCGGCGACGTCTTGCGGCACCCACGCGGTCCACACCTCGGGGTGGGCCTTCAGGAACAGCGTCGCCTGGGCGCGGGCGTCGCGCTTCTTGTCGGCCATCTCGGCCAGCGCGGCATTCAGCAGCGGCAGCGGCACGTTGAACTTGCCGAGCATGGCGATCAAGGCCGGGTCGCCGTCATGGAAGGCGCGCGAGACGCCGGCCCGGATCAGCGCCGCCGGGGCCGCCGAGCCGCACGGCGACTTGTGGTCCTTGTCGGCCAGCGTCTTGAAACAGGCCTCGTTGTAGGCCGGCTCCTGCAACTGCGTGAATCGGTACTTGCCCATCAGGCCGGTGGGCGTCCAGTAGTAGAAGACGATCGGCTTGCCGCGCTGCACCGCCGAGACGATGGTGGCGTCGAGCGCCGCGCCGGTGCCGGGGCGAAAGTTGACGAACGCGTCGGTGAGCCGGTAGGCCATGAGCTTCTGGGTATTGACGCCTTCGCAGGTCCAGCCGGTCGGGCAGTTCAGGAAGCGGCCCTTCGACGGCTCTTCCTCGTCTTTGAACAGTTCCCGCAAGCGTGGCAGGTCGGCCACCGACTTGAGCTGCGGCGCCATCGGTCGGATGCCGCGCTGCGCGTCGCCGTGGATCACGTAGTCGGGAACGTACCAGCCTTCCGACGCGCCGACGATGACCTGGCCGACGCCGATGACCTTGCCCGCCTTGGCGGCCTCGTTCCAGGCCTGGCTGCGGCCGATCCACTCCTCGGCAAGGACCTGGATGTCGTTGGTCGCCAGCGCGGCCTCCATCGTCACGGTGTTGCCGGGGATGGCATCGGTCTGGCAGCCGTAGCCAGCTTCCATCACGCGGCGCATCAGCTCGGTCAGCAGCGCGCCGCTTTCCCAGCTGATGCCGGCAAAGCGCACCGGCTTGCCGCCCGCGCACCAGGCGGATGTCGTCTGCGCGGGGGCCGGCAGCACCCAGGCTGCCAGCGCGAGTGCGAGCAGCCATGCGCGCGGGCTTCGCTTCGGGTGCGTCATCAGGCTGGTTCTCCGATCGGGGGCATTTCGCCACACCGGGCGAGCGTAGCCGAACGGGGACGTGAAGGTCGGGTTGGTGCATTTCTTGCTGATGCGCTGGTTCCTTGTCAGTCCCAGTCGCCATGCCCGAAACGCGCATCTTCAGGTGCGAAGACTTCATGCAGCCCGATGCGGGCTACCAGCTGGTGCAGCCATGAGTCGCATGGGCGTCGCGCGCTTCCTGTGGTGCCTGCTCGGAGCCGCAGCCGGACTCTCGCTGGCCTTGTGGTTCGTGGCACCACCCGCCTCGCCATTCATGCTGGCCTCGCTCGGCGGGTCGGGTCAGTAGTCGGCCTCTTCCAACGGGGCCCCTCGCCCATCGCTTAAGGTCGGCCACCTCCGTGCTGCCGCAGTGGATCGATGCGGGTCACATGCCGCCGATAACCCACTTTTCGCGGAAACCCTCGCCAAGCTTGGATGCGTCGGGAGGGCTGAGCGCACGCTGCCATCAAGCTTCGCACCGTGCATCGCGTGCAAGCAGCCGTGCTGGATGCAGCGCAGGCGGCCCTGGGCGGAGCCCGGAATCGTATGATTAAGATCATATGGTCGGATAGCCCAGCCGGTTCAACATCTTGCATCCCTTCGAACCGGAGCGCCTTCCATGAACAAACTTGCACTCGGCTTGGGCCTCGTCCTTGCCATTGGCGTCAGCGGCGCGGCGCTGGCGGCTGACCCGACCGAGCACAACCATCACGAACACAGCAACCCCTCACCCCAGGCCGCTACGCCCCCGCACGCGTCGGGAGCAATGAAGGACATCCGGCAGTACGTGAAGTACCCGGACGCCTTGCGCATCCACACGTTGGCCAATATGCGAGACCACCTCCTGACGATGGGCGAGATTCAAGAGGCGCTGGCCAGCGGCTTCTTTGACAAGGCGAGCGAACTCGCGGAGAAGCGCCTGGGGATGTCCTCGCTGGAATTGCATGGTGCACACGAGGTGGCGAAGTACATGCCCAAGGGCATGCAAGACGCAGGTACCGCGATGCACCACACCGCCAGCCAGTTCGCCATCGTGACCAAGGACGCCTCGGTGACTGGAGACCTCAAGCCGGTATTGGCATCGCTGGCCAAGCTGAACCAGACCTGCGTCGTTTGTCACGCGGCCTACCGGCTTCAGTGATGCATCAGTCGGCGTCGGGCATCCTGGTCCAGGCAGACGGGTTGTCGCGTCGGTTTGGTGACCATCTCGCGGTCGACAATGTCAGCTTCGACATCGGCCGCGGTGAAATCTTCGGCTTCCTGGGGCCCAACGGCGCAGGCAAGAGCACGACCGCTCGCATGCTGACCGGCTTTGTCCGCCCAACGAGCGGGCGGGCCGTGATTGCCGGCCTCGACCTGGCGAAGCAGCCCTCGAGGGCGCGCCGATACATCGGCGTCGTACCCGAGGAGGCCAACGCCTATGCAGACCTGACCGTCCAGCAGAACGTGCTGTTGATGTCTGAGTTGCACGGGATGGCCAAGTCGCAACGCCTCGCGCGCACCGACGAATTGCTGCATGTCTTCGACCTTTACGCCCGTCGAGCGCAGAAGGGACGGGACCTGTCGAAGGGGCTGCGGCAGCGCCTGATGCTGTGCATGGCGCTGGTGAGCGACCCACAGGTGCTGTTTCTCGACGAGCCGACATCTGGGCTGGACGTGGCCAGTGCGCACCTGATACGCAAGGTCATCCAGCAAATGAACCGCGACCGGCAAATGACTGTATTCGTCACCACGCACAACATGGATGAGGCGGAGCAGTTGTGCCATCGCGTGGCCATCATCAACCAGGGCAAGCTCGCCGCCATCGACACGCCGGCGGCGTTGCGCGGCCGCGTGGCATCGATGCGCTCGGTCGACGTGCGATTCACACAAGTCGGTGTCAGGGCGGAGGACCTGCTGTCTGAGCCCGCGCGCAAGGTCATCTCCACCGCCAGCGGATTCCAGGTGTTCGACCCGAACCCGGGTCGCGTCGCGCAGGAAATCGCATCCCGAGCCACTGCACTCGGCCTCACCGTCGAGAGCCTGTGCACGCGGGCACCGTCCCTCGAAGAAGTCTTCCTCTCAATCACCACCGGAGCTACAGATGCCGCCGCGCAGTGACTGGGCCTCCGAGTTTGTCTGGCAACTGCGCGAGGTACTCGTGGTCGCCAAGAAGAACGCGATGGTGTACTACCTGAAGCCGCCGGTGGTGACGTTCGGCATCATCTTTCCGGTCTTCTTCTACCTTGCCTTCGCCGCCGGCCACAAGGCACCCGTCTCGGTCATGGTGCCGGGCATCGTCGCCATGGCGCTGTTCTTCACGGCGTCTGCGGTGGGCCCACTCGTGACACCCTGGGAGCGCCAAGCACGCACCTACGAGCGGCTCGTCACGTCTCCAGCGGGACTGTCTGCCATCGTTGGCGGCGACGTCCTGGCAGGAACTCTGTTCGGACTGCTCTTGTCGCTCGTGCCGTTGGCGGCCGCGCTGGGCTTTACTTCCGCCCAAGTGACGCATCCGACGGCCCTGCTGGGTGGCTTGCTGTTCGGCGCATTCTCGTTCTCAGCACTGGGAGTCTTGCTCGCCGCCCCGGCCACCGAAGGACCGTCCCAGGTGATGATGCTGTCGAACCTGGTCCGACTGCCACTCATGTTCGTCAGCGGCGTGTTTGTGCCGCACGCAGAGATGGCGCGGTGGGGGCGGTGGTTGTCACCCGTATCACCGCTTTCCTACTGTGCAGACCTCGTGCGAGTGGGGTTCGGAGAACCTGCGTATTGGTCGGTGCAGACCGATGTTGCAGTGCTGGCAGCGATGGCTGCTGCGTTCGGCGTGCTCACCATTCGGATTCACGCCATGACGCGAGACAAATCTCACTGAGCGACTGGGCCCAGCAAGAGCACCATGAAATTGCCGAGCTCCCGCGACTTCCCGGCCGCATTGCGTGCAAGTGCCACTCGCGTCTCGTACGAGGCCGGGGCGAGCGTTTTCAGGACCGGCAGTCCCACCCATTCGGTCTTTTTCGTCGAGTCCGGAGCCGTTCGTTTGGTGCGGTATGGGCGGGCGGGCGAGGAGGTCGTACTTCACGATGCACGCGCCGGGGAATTCTTCGCCGAAGCGTCGTTGGACAGCGCTCGATACCACTGCGACGCCGTTGCGAGCGAGCCAAGTGAACTGCTGCAGGTGCCGGCAGCGGCGCTGCGAGAGCGGCTGGATGTGGACCGGGAATTTGCCCGGCAGTGGCTGACATTGCTGGCCCGTCAGCTGCGCGCGGTCAGGAGTCGCGTGGAACGACTCTCTCTGAAGAGCGCGGCCGAGCGCGTTCGTCACCTGCTGGTTTCGGAGGGGCGAGGGACACACTGCGAGGTGGCTTTGGCCGGCACGCTGAAGGACCTCGCCCGCAACCTTGGACTCACTCACGAGGTACTGTACAGAACGCTCGCCGCGATGGAGCGCGAAGGCATCATCGAACGGCAAGGCACAACGCTTCGACTCGTCGGGTACCGCACCAGCCCGCCATGCAAGGCCGGCGACTGACCAGCAGCATCATTCGCCGTCGTTCGTCGCCGCCTCGCCATCCACTTCCACCCCCGCCTTGGCCGCAATCGCGCGGCCAGCTCGGCCACCTCCGGGCGGCCTTGGTGGATCGATGCGCCGCTGGGGTCGGTGGCTTCGCAGCTTTGCGCTGGTCGATCCCCGTAAACGGGGCCCCTCGCCCTTCGCTTCAAGCTGCGAGACCGAACAACTCCCGCAGTGCTTCGCGGACTTGGGCTTCGCCGATGACGTGCGTGTCGTGGTGCGATCCGCCCTCGACGAGCAGGAAGCGCTTGGGCGCCGTGGCGAGCTCGAACAATGCGCGGCCGAGTGCCGGCTGGATCAGTTCGTCCTCGCTGCCGTGCACCACCAGCAAAGGCGCGCGCACCAGCGGCATCCGCTGTGCGGAGTCGAAGCGCTGCGTGATCAGCGGCTCGAGCGGCAGCCAGCCCCAGCGCATGGTGCCGAACAGCTCGGGAAGGGAGGTGAAGGTGCCCTCGACGATCAGGCCGGCCACGTCCTCGATCTCGCTGGCCAGCTGAACCGCAATGGCGCCGCCGAGCGAATGGCCGTAGACATAGCGCGGCGCTTGCCCATGCTCGCGTGTCAACCACTCCCAGGCGGCGCGCGCATCCTCGACCACCATGCGCTCGGACGGCAGCGCCGGCGTGCTCTGGCCGAAGCCGCGGTAATCGATGCCCAGCACGCCAAAACCCATCTCGTGCAGCTGCTGCATGCGGTGGACGCTGCCACGCAGGTCCCAGCGCGCGCCGTGCAGGTACAGCAGCACCGGCGCATCGGGCCGTGCCGCGGCGAGCCAGTGGGCATGCAGGCGCACCGGTGCGCCGGTTTCGAGTGACTCGTACTCGATCCAGCGGTCCTGCAGCTGCGCGCTGTCGTGCGCGCTCGCCTCGGCGGGGCGCAGCCCGGCCTGGAAGATCCATTTGCGCTGCTGCGCCTCGAAGCTGGCAAAGCCCATCAGCGCGGCCAGCGCCGCCACCGCGCCGCTCAGCCGCCAGCTCGGGCGGCGCAGCGTGAAGCTCGGGAGGTGCAGTGGCAGGGCTTTCATGACGGTTTCATCGTGGCACTCGCGGGGCTAGGCGTGCATCCCTCGAATAGAGGAGGGTGTGGCTCAACCCCCACGAATGAGCTAGCGCCGGCACACCCACGGCCGGTTTTGACCCATGTCAAGGCGCCGCCGCCCCCGCTCGCTAGAGTCCGGGCATGGGCCGCAAGCACTGGAACCTGGGCGTCAAGCTCGCATTGGTGGGCACGCCGTTCCTGCTGCTGGCCCTGCTGTCGATCGCGGCCACGCTTTGGGTGTCGTGGCAACTGGACGGTGGCGCGGCCGCCGTCAACGAGGCGGGCCGCATGCGCATGCAGGCCTACCGCATGTCGCTGGCCGTGGGCACCGGCGAGATCGCGGCCGTGCCGCAGCTTGCAGCCGAATTCGAACGCAGCCTCGACGTGCTGCGCCACGGCGACCCCGAACGGCCGCTGTTCGTGCCCTGGGACGATTCGGTGCGCCAGCGCTTCGCGCAGGTCGAGCACGACTGGCTGCAGTTTCGCGGCCGCTGGATCGCCGCACCGCCGGCCGCGGTGGCAGGCCTGCGCGACGACGTGGCGAGCTTCACATCGCACATCGACGTGCTGGTCGCCGGCATCGAAAGCCACATGTCGCGCTGGACCGCGCTGCTGCACCTGCTGCAGATGGCGATGATGGCGCTGGCCGTGCTGGGTGCGGCGGTGCTGCTCTACACCGGCTACCTGTTCGTGCTGGAACCGGTGAACCTGCTGAAGCAGGCGATCGAGCGCATCGAAGGCGGCGATTTCGGCGCGCGTGTCGAGCGTGTCACCAGCGACGAGTTCGGCACGCTCGCCGAGGGCTTCAACGGCATGGCCGCACACCTGCAGTCGATGTACCGTCACCTCGAGAGCAAGGTGTCCGAGAAGACCGCGCAGCTCGAAGAAAAGCGCGAGCGGCTGGAGAACCTGTACGAGGTCACGGCGCTGGTGGCCAAGGCGACCGACATCGACGAACTGGCGCAGGGCTTCGTGCGCAGCGTGGCCCGCATCTCGCGTGCCGACGGCGTGGCGCTGCGCTGGTCCGACCAGGCCAACCAGCGCTACCTGATGCTCGCGGCCGAAGGCCTGCCGGTGGCGATGGTCGAAGGCGAGCAATGCGTGAACGCCGGCGATTGCCACTGCGGCGCACCGTCGGACACGCCGCAGCTGCGCGTCATCCCGATCCGCAGCGTGGCCGACGCCAATCTGCAGCATTGCGCGCTGGCCGGATTCGAGACCGTGGTGTCGGTGCCGATCCGCCTGCACGAACGGCTGATGGGCGAGGTCGATCTGTTCTTCCACGCCCAGATCAGCCTGTCGGCCGCCGAACGCTCGCTGCTGGAAGCGTTGGCCAGCCACCTCGCCAGCGCGTTCGAGAACCTGCGGCTGAACGCGCTCGAACGCGAAGCCGCCGTCGCGCAGGAGCGCAACCTGCTGGCGCGCGAGCTGCACGACTCGATCGCGCAGTCACTCGCGTTCCTGAAGATCCAGGTGCAGCTGATGCGCGACGCGCAGCGCAGCGGCGACGCGCGCCAGGTCGACAAGGTGCTCGACGAAATCGACATCGGCGTACGCGAATGCTATGGCGACGTGCGCGAGCTGCTGCTGCATTTCCGCACCCGCACCAACGCCGAGGACATCGAGCCGGCGCTGATCACCACGCTGCGCAAGTTCGAGCACCAGAGCGGCCTCACGGCCACGCTGCAGGTGCAGGGGCACGGCATGCCGCTGTCGCCGGATCTGCAGATCCAGGTGCTGCACATCGTGCAGGAAGCGCTGTCCAACGTGCGCAAGCACGCGCGGGCGAGCCAGGTCTGGGTCGACGTGCAGCAGCAGCCGCAATGGCGCTTCGAAGTGCGCGACGACGGCCGGGGTTTCGAGCATGACCCCAGCACACTCGACGAAACGCATGTCGGCCTGCGCATCATGCAAGAGCGTGCCGAGCGCCTCGGCGCGACGCTCGAGGTGTTGTCCACGCCGCAGCGCGGCACCTCGGTCATCCTGACGCTGCCGCCGCCGGTGCTCGCGCAGGCGGGCGCGGAACCCCTCGCACAAGCCGCATGAGCCGCAGGGCCGCCCCAAGGCGAATACCGGAATGCGCAGCATGAAGGGACTCCAAATGAACGTGAACCCCATCCGCATCCTGGTGGTCGACGACCACACGCTGTTTCGCCGCGGCCTGACCGCGCTGCTGTCGCGCGACCCGCAGTTCCAGGTGGTCGGCGATGCCGCCGACGCCGGCGAGGCACAGCGCCGCGCGCGCGAGCTGCAGCCCGACCTGATCCTGCTCGACAACCACCTGCCCGGCGTCAACGGCGTCGATGCCTTGCCTGCGCTGCGCGAGGTGGCGCCCGCCGCGCGCGTGCTGATGCTCACCGTCAGCGAAGACGAGCAGGACCTGACCGCCGCCTTGCGCGCCGGCGCTTGCGGCTATCTGCTGAAGACGATCGAAGGCGACGCGCTGGCCACGGCGATCCGCCGCACGATGCGCGGCGACAGCGTGGTCGCCGAGGAGATGACCGGCAAGCTCGTCTCGGCGTTCCAGTCGGCTCACGCGGCAGACGCTGCCGGGCCGGCCGCGAGCCCCGACGCCACGGCGGCGTTGTCGCCGCGCGAACAAGAGATCCTGCGCGAGATTGCGCGCGGCGCGAGCAACAAGGAAATCGCGCGCACGCTCGACATCGCCGAAACGACGGTGAAGATCCACGTGCAGCACATTCTGCGCAAGCTCAAGCTCAGCTCGCGCGTTCAGGCAGCGGTGTACGCGACCGAGCGCGGGGCGGTCTGAAGTGAAACTGCCGACCGACCCTCCGACATGTCCGGCGCTTTCCGGCCCGTTGTAGCCAGTCGTTCCGATAGGCCTTGCGGCATGGGCGCGGGATCAGGCCGGCGGGGCACTCTGCTGCGCTCATGTCCCCCGGCGTCGGCCTGTGGCCGCCGCCGCCTCCTTCACTTCGCTCCGCAGAGCGCCCCACCGGCCTGATCTACATCCATCGTGGCTGTTCGAGCGTCGCACGCCAACGTGGGTGCCACCCGGCGGCCTTGGCCCGTGCGGCAACTGAAGTAAGGAGCGGTGGTTCCTTCTCCCACCCTCACCCCAACCCTCTCCCGCCCGCGGGAGAGGGGGCCCAGCCGCCGACTCCACCGACGCGGCGCAGCCTGAGGCACATCGCGCCGGCGCGGTTTGACGCAACGCAAACGCGCTGCACGCGATGGCCCCGCTAGTTCGTCAGAACGATGCCGCATCGTTCTTCCGCTGTGCTGCCTTGCACCGGGCGAAGGATGTTGCGAACCGGCCCCGATTCGTAGAGTGGCCTTATGCAAACACAAGGGGCGTGGGCATGAGCAAGAAGGGGCAGGCACTGTCGGTGCTGATCGCGAGCACGCTCGCGTTCACCGTGTGCTTCATGGTGTGGATGATGTTCGCGGTGATCGGCATTCCGATCAAGAAGACGCTGGGCCTGAACGCCACCGAGTTCGGCCTGCTCACCGCCACGCCGGTGCTCACCGGTTCGCTGATCCGCGTGCCGCTGGGCATGTGGACCGACAAGTTCGGCGGCCGCATCGTGCTGTTCGTGCTGATGCTGCTGTGCGTCGTTCCGATCTACCTGATCTCGTACGCCACCCAGTTCTGGCAGTACCTGCTGCTCGGGCTGTTCGTCGGCCTGGCCGGCGGTTCGTTCTCGGTCGGCACGCCTTACGTGGCACGCTGGTTCCCGCGCAAGCAGCAAGGTTTCGCGATGGGCATCTACGGCGCCGGCAATTCGGGCGCCGCGGTCAACAAGTTCGTCGCGCCGGCGCTCGTCGTCGCCTTCGGCTGGGCGGTCGTGCCGCAGGTCTACGCGGCCATCATGCTCGGCACGGCGTGTCTGTTCTGGTTCTTCACGCATTCGGACACGTCGCACCACGTCGACTCGTCGATCACCTGGCGCGAGCAGCTGTTGGCGCTGAAGGACCCCAAGGTCTGGAAGCTGTGCCAGTACTACTCGATCGTCTTCGGCGGCTATGTCGCGATGAGCCTGTGGATGGTGCAGTACTACGTCGGCGAGTTCGGCTTCGACATCCGCGCCGCGGCGCTGCTGGCGGCCTGCTTCTCGCTGCCCGGCGGCGTGCTGCGCGCGGTGGGTGGCTGGTTCTCCGACAAATACGGCGCGCACTCGGTGACCTGGTGGGTGCTGTGGGTGAGCTGGATCTGCCTGTTCCTGCTGAGCTACCCGCAGACCGACTTCTCCATCCTCACCGTCACCGGCCCGAAGACCTTCCACATCGGCCTCAACGTGTGGATGTTCACCCTGCTGATGTTCGTGCTGGGCATCGCCTGGGCCTTCGGCAAGGCCTCGGTGTTCAAGTACATCTCCGACGAATACCCGCACAACATCGGCGTCATCTCCGGCGTCGTCGGCCTGGCCGGCGGACTCGGCGGCTTCGTGCTGCCGATCATGTTCGGCGCGCTGATGGACCTGACCGGCATCCGCTCCAGCGCCTTCATGCTGATGTACGGCGTGGTCTGGGTCTCGCTGATCTGGATGTACTGGACCGAAGTGCGCCGCACCGAGGTCATGGGCCACAACGCACCGCAAGGGCCCTTCTCCCGCTCCTTCGCCCGCTGAACCCCAAGAGGCACACCATGAACACCACCACCACGGCCGGCACTGTCGCGCCGCAACGCCCGAGCGGCGCTGACATCACTGACTGGCGTCCGGAAGACGAAGCCTTCTGGGAATCTACTGGCAAGCGCATCGCCTACCGCAACCTCTGGATCTCGGTGCCCGCGCTGCTGTGCGGCTTCGCGGTCTGGGGCATGTGGGGAATCATCACCGTGCAGATGCTCAACCTGGGTTTCCCGTTCACCCAGGCCGAGTTGTTCACGCTGACCGCCATCGCCGGCATCGCCGGCGCGACGATGCGCATCCCGGCCTCGTTCCTGATCCGCCTGGCTGGCGGGCGCAACACCATCTTCCTGACCACCGCGATGCTGCTCGCGCCGGCCATCGGCACCGGCATCGCGTTGCAGCACAAGACCTGGCCGCTGTGGGCGTTCCAGCTGATGGCGCTGTGGTCGGGCGTCGGCGGCGGCAACTTCGCATCGTCGATGTCCAACATCAGCACCTTCTTCCCGAAGCGGCTGCAAGGCACGGCGCTCGGCATCAACGCCGGCATCGGCAACTTCGGTGTGACGACGATGCAGATCGTGATCCCGCTGGTGATGACGGTGGGCCTGTTCGGCGCCTTCGGCGGCGAGCCGATGACGCTGCTGAAGGACAGCGGCTGGATCCTCGGCAAGATCACCGCCGGCACGCCGACCTGGATCCAGAACGCCGGCTTTGCCTGGGTGCTGTCACTGGTGCCGCTGGCCGTCCTGTGCTGGTTCGGCATGAACAACCTGAAGACGGTCTCGCCGGACACCGGTCACCCAATCGCCGCCTTCGCCAAGATCACCTACCTGTACACGCTGGCCTTCGTGCCGTCCATCCTCTGCCTGTACCTGTACCTGCCCAAGCCCACCGGGCTGGGCCTGATCAGCATGTGGGTGGCGATTCCGCTGGACATCGCGAGCGCGCTGCTGGTGATGAAGCTCGCGGCGTTCGGCAACATGCGCGAGAACGTCGCCAAGCAGTTCCTGATCTTCCGGGACAAGCACACCTGGGCTATGACGGCGCTGTACATCGTGACCTTCGGCTCGTTCATCGGCTTCTCGATGGCGCTGCCGCTGTCGATCACGGTGATCTTCGGCATCAGCCACGTGACCGACGCCAACGGCGTGCTGCAGCACGTGCTGAAGAACCCCAACGCGCCCTCGGCCTTCACCTATGCGTGGATCGGGCCCTTCGTCGGCGCGGCCGTGCGCCCGATCGGCGGCTGGATCTCCGACAAGCTGGGCGGCTCGATCGTCACCCAGGTCACCTCGGTGGTGATGGTGGTCGCTTCGGCCGCGGTCGGCTACGTGATGATGCAGGCCTACGGCTCGGCCACGCCCGAGCAGTACTTCCCGGCCTTCCTCGGCCTCTTCGTCGTGCTGTTCTTTGCCAGCGGCATCGGCAACGGCTCGACCTTCCGCACCATCGGCGTGATCTTCGACCGCCAGCAAGCCGGCCCGGTGCTGGGCTGGACTTCGGCGATCGCCGCCTACGGCGCCTTCATCGCCCCGGTGGTGATCGGCAACCAGATCAAGGCCGGCACGCCGCAGCTCGCGATGTACGGCTTCGCGGTGTTCTATGCACTGTGCCTGGTGCTGAACTGGTGGTTCTACCTGCGTGCCAACGCCTACGTGAAGAACCCCTGAGGAATCGCTGCCATGCGCTCACCCCGCCTACGTCATCCCGGCGAACCGCCGCCCCGTGCTCGACACGGGGGCCGGGATCCAATGTGCCGCCTCCGCATTGCCACCCGACTACCCGTTCATCACCAGCTGTGGATCCTGGCGTTCGCCGGGATGACGGCTCCACGCTGGGGAAGGAATTTGACATGAGCCATTTTCTCGATCGCCTGAGCTATTTCTCGGCCCCGAAGGAGAGCTTCTCCGACGACCACGGCGTCACCACCGGCGAAGACCGGACTTGGGAAGACGCCTACCGCGACCGCTGGGCGCACGACAAGATCGTGCGCTCGACCCACGGTGTGAACTGCACCGGTTCGTGCTCGTGGAAGATCTACGTCAAGGGCGGCATCGTCACCTGGGAAACCCAGCAGACCGACTACCCGCGCACGCGTTGGGACATGCCCAACCACGAGCCGCGCGGCTGCGCGCGCGGCGCGAGCTACAGCTGGTACCTGTACAGCGCCAACCGCGTGAAGTACCCGCTGGTGCGCGGCCGGTTGCTGAAGGCGTGGCGCGAAGCGCGCCTCGCGCACGACCCGGTCGATGCGTGGGCGTCCATCGTCGGCGACGACGCCAAGCGGCGCGACTACCAGAGCGTGCGCGGCCTCGGCGGCTTCGTGCGTTCGAGCTGGGATGAGGTCAACGAGATCGTCGCCGCGTCCAACGTCCACACGATCAAGCGCTACGGGCCGGACCGCATCATCGGCTTCTCGCCGATCCCGGCGATGTCGATGGTCAGCTACGCCGCGGGCAGCCGCTATCTCAGCCTGATCGGCGGCGTCTGCATGAGCTTCTACGACTGGTACTGCGACCTGCCACCGTCGAGCCCGCAGGTGTGGGGCGAGCAGACCGACGTGCCCGAGTCGGCCGATTGGTACAACTCCACCTACATCATCGCCTGGGGCTCCAACGTGCCGCAGACGCGCACGCCCGACGCGCACTTCTTCACCGAGGTTCGCTACAAGGGCACCAAGACGGTGGCCGTCACGCCCGACTATTCCGAGGTCGCCAAGCTCTCCGACCTGTGGCTGCACCCGAAGCAGGGCACCGACGCGGCGGTGGCG
>JBGQEX010000001.1:0-105534 GCA_041496605.1 Piscinibacter sp. | reverse complement strand
CGACGGCGATACCGCTCGAATCCCGCGCCTTGCTCCGCTGCCATCGCCAACGTCTGCTGCTTCATCCTCAGCCTTCGCGCTATTACTCTGCCTTCGATGCAGCAATCGCCGGGCCAGGGGACTTGATCAGTCTTGCCTTAGCTTTCGCAGCGCCCTGGCCGCGCACGCGGCCGCCGAGCGCCTACTCGGCAAGCCTGCCCCACTGATGCAGCTCGAGCAGTTGCTGGCGCTGCGCCTCGCGTCGCTGTGCCGCCTGCGTGATCAGCCATTCGGGCGCGCCAATGTCCTTCAGCAGGGTCTCGTTCATGTCGGACACGGCATCGAATTCGCGCTGCAGGCGCCTTCTTTCGCTGTGCGCGCGCCCTGCCGCGAGCAAGCCGCGCAGCTGGCGGCGCAGTGCATCGACGACATCGACCAACACCCGCTCAGGCAGCGACCGGGCCAGCCGGATCGGGACTCCAATCGTGCGCTCGTTCATCACAATCACTCCAGTGGCGTTGTTCATGCTGGTAAGCATAGGAGCCCACGAGCTGCTATGGAATCGATTTGTTCTCGCCATTTTGGCCAGCTATGCTTACCAGCATGGCGCGCCTCCCCTTGCACACCCTGCCCACGTTCCGCACCGTCGCGCGCTTGGCCAACCTGCGCGCCGCCGCGCAGGAGCTGCACCTCACGCACAGCGCGGTGAGCCAGCAGATCCGCCTGCTCGAAGAGCAGCTCGGCTTCGCGTTGTTCGACCGCCGTGGCCGCCGCGTCGCGCTCAACACGGCCGGCGCGGCCTTGCTTCGCTCGGTGGAGCCGGCGCTCGACCAGCTCGATGACGGCGTGCGCGCCGCCGGCGCCGCGGCGTCGGGCACCGAGCACCGCATCCGGGTCACGCTGCTGCCCTCGTTTGCACAGCGCTGGCTGCTGCCTCGGCTGGCCGGATGGCGCGAGCGAAACCCGCACATCGCCATCGAACTGCACGCGTCGCAGCAAGTGGTGGATCTGCAGCGCGAGGGCTTCCACGCCGCGCTGCGCCAGGGCGGCGGCGAATGGCGCGGCCTGGCCGCCGAGCGCTTGATCGACTCGCCATTGATCGCGCTGGGCTCGCCCAACGCAGCGCGCCGCCTGCTCGGCGGCGATGCCAAGGCGCTGGCCGACGAGCCGCTGCTCGGCAGCCCGAAACTGTGGGCGCGCTGGTTTGAACTCGGCGGATTGCGCGTGCGCGTGAATCCGGTGGCCGCGTTCAACGACGCCGGGTTGATGCTGCAGGCGGCCGAGCAGGACCTGGGCATCGCACTGGCGCGTGAGCTGTTCGCCGCCGACGCCTTGCGCGACGGGCGGCTGGTGCGCCTGTCGCCGCTGGCCTTGCCCGACGATGAAGCCTATGCGTTCTGGCTGGTCTACCCGCCGGATCTGCGCGATTGGCCGCCGCTGGTGGCCCTGCGCAGCTGGCTGCACGAGGAACTGGCACGCTCGCAGGCGATGCTGCGCTAGCATCGCGGCTCCATCGTCAATACGCGCGACAGGCACCGCCTTGTCCGCCCGGGAGGAGCCTCATGCAAACCATCGCCGCCGCGATTCGCATCGTCGCGTTCATCGCTGCCACCTCGCTGCTGGCCACGGCGCACGGCCAGGCGCAGGACGCGCAACGCCAGGAGTTCGAGGCCGCTGCGCAGGCCGCCAAGGCGGTGACGGTCGCCGGGCCGAGCGACGTGAAGCTCGGCGAGCAGGCGGTGCTGAAGCTGCCGGCCGGCATGGCGTTCGTCCCCCAGCCCGCCGCCGGCCGCTTGATGAAGGCCATGGGCAACAGCGGCGACGCCAACTTGCTGGGCCTGGTGCAATCCACCGGCGACGCGCAGTGGGTGGTGCTCGCGCGCTACGAGGCCTCGGGCTACGTGAAGGACGACGATGCGCGTGAATGGAACGTCGACGAGTTGTTCACGAGCCTGAAGGAGGGCACGGAAGCCGCCAACAAGGAGCGCGCGCAGCGTGGTTTTCCTGAGCTGGAGATCATCGGCTGGGTGCAGAAGCCCGCCTACGAGGCAGCGAACCACCGGCTGGTGTGGTCGATGGCGGCGCGCCGCAAGGGGCAGCCGGACGAGTCCGCGCAGAGCGTCAACTACAACACCTATGCGCTGGGGCGCGAGGGCTACATCAGCTTGAACCTGATCACCGCGCGCGACGCGATCGAGCAGGACAAGCCGGCCGCACACACGCTGCTGTCGGCCCTCGCGTTCAACGACGGCAAGCGCTACGAAGACTTCGACTCCAGCACCGACAACGTCGCCAAGTACGGCCTCGCCGCACTGGTCGCCGGCGTGGCGGTGAAGAAGCTCGGCCTGTTAGCGCTGGCCGCGGCGTTCTTCGTCAAGTTCGCCAAGGTGCTGCTGCTCGCCGGCATCGGCGTGCTGGCGATGATCCAGAAGTTCGTCGGGAGTCGCAAGAAGGGCGCGAATCCGCCGTCGGCCTGATCGGGCTCGGCCCGCGTCGACTCAAGCGAGGAACAATGACTGCAGGTCGCTGAGGAAATCGAAGCCGCGTGGCGTCGGCCGCACCCATTGCAGGTCGCGCTCGATCAGGCCGCGCTGCTCGGCCGCGTCCAGCCCCGACTGCAGCGCCGTCAGCGGCAAACCGGTGCGCTCGGTGAAGCGCGCGAGCTCGAAGCCTTCTTTCAGCCGGGTGGCATTGAGCATGAACTCGAACGGCAACTGGCTGCGTGCGACTTCATCGTCCTGCGCCACCGCGGCACCGGCCAGTGCCTGCGCCATGTACCGGGCCGGGTCGCGATAGCGGATCTGCCGCTGCACGCGATGGGGAAAGCTCAGCTTGCTGTGTGCACCGGCGCCGATGCCGAGGTAGTCGCCGAACTGCCAGTAGTTGAGGTTGTGCGCGCAACGATGGCCGGCGCGCGCGAAGGCCGACACCTCGTAGCGTTCCAGCCCCGCCGCAGCGGTTCGCTCGGCGATCCGGTCGAGCATGTCGAACGCCGTGTCGTCGTCGGGCAGCACCGGCGGATGCTTGGCGAACAAGGTGTTCGGCTCGATCGTCAGCTGGTAGATCGACAAGTGAGGCGGTGCGAAAGCGAGCGCCTGCGCAAGGTCGGCCTCGAGCTGCGCCGGCGTCTGCCCCGGCAGCGCGTACATCAGGTCGAGATTGAAGGTGTCGAAGGTCTCGCTCGCCTCCTGCAGCGCCGCCCTCGCCTGCGCGCCATCGTGCACGCGACCGAGGGCGCGCAGCATCGCGTCGTCGAAGCTTTGCACGCCGACCGACAGCCGCGTGACCCCGGCCGCGCGGTAACCGCGAAAGCGGTCGCGCTCGAAGGTTCCGGGGTTGGCCTCGAGCGTGATCTCGCAGCCGGGTTCGAGCGGCAGGCGGGCACGCACGTCGGTGAGCAATTGATCGATGCCCTGCGGCGAGAACAGGCTCGGCGTGCCGCCGCCGATGAAGACGCTGTGCACGCGGCGCCCCCAGATGATCGGCAGTGCTGCTTCGAGATCGCAGCGCAAGGCATCCAGGTAGCGCGCCTCGGGCACGCCGCCGGCCTGCTCGTGTGAATTGAAGTCGCAGTAGGGGCACTTCCTCAGGCACCAAGGCAGGTGCACGTACAGCGACAGCGGCGGCAGCGCGCCCAGATTCAGCGTGCCGGGACGCAGGTAACGCGCGACCAGGTCGGCGGTCGGCTCGGCCGCAACCGTCGCGGGTGCGATTGGAAGTTCAGCCAAGGTGCCACACCTCGCGCATCAGGGCCAGCATCTGGCGCGATGCGATGGCCCGATGGCTGTGGCGGTTCTTCACCTCGGCGCTCAACTCGGCCACCGTCAGGCCCAGCGCCGGGATGAACATCAGCGGGTCGTAGCCGAAGCCGCCGTCGCCACGCGGCGCATGAAGAATCTCGCCGGGCCAGCGGCCGAGTGCGACCAGCGGCTCGGGGTCGTCGGCCGAGCGCAGCGCCACCAGTGCACTGACGAAGCGGGCGCGCCGGTCCTCGATGCCTTGCATCTTGTGCAGCAGCATGCGGTTGTTGTCGGCATCGCTCTTGGGTTCGCCGAACAGCGTGGCGTAGCGCGCCGACAGCACGCCCGGCGCGCCGGCCAGCGCATCGACACACAGGCCCGAGTCGTCGGCAATCGCCGCGGCGTTGGCGTGGCTCGCCGCATGGCGCGCCTTGGCCAGCGCATTCTCGATGAAAGTGATATGGGGCTCTTCGGCTTCGGCGATGCCCAACGCATCCTGCGTCACCATCTCGAAGCCCAGCGGTGCGAACAGCGTCTGAAGCTCGATCAGCTTCTTGGCGTTGTTCGACGCAAGTACCAGCCGCGTGTTCACGAAGCCAAGGCCGCCTTCTGCGCCTCGACCAGCGCGCGAATGCCGCGATCCGCCAGCCCCAACAGCAGACCCATTTCGTCGCGCGAGAAGGCCTCGCCTTCGGCCGTGCCCTGCACTTCGACGAAGCCGCCGGACCCGGTCATCACGATGTTCATGTCGGTGTCGCAGGCCGAATCCTCGATGTATTCGAGGTCGAGCAGCGGCGTGCCTTGCACGATGCCCACCGAGACCGCGGCGACATGGTCGCGGATCGGCGATCGGCTCAGCCTGCCTTGTGCGATCAGCCAGCTCACCGCGTCGTGTGCGGCGACGAACGCGCCGGTGATCGCCGCGGTGCGGGTGCCGCCGTCGGCCTGGATCACGTCGCAGTCGAGCGCAATCGTGCGCTCGCCGAGCGCGGTCAGGTCGAACACGCAGCGCATCGAGCGGCCGATCAGGCGCTGGATTTCCTGCGTGCGCCCGCTCTGTTTTCCCTTGGCCGCTTCGCGGTCGCTGCGCGTGTGCGTCGCGCGCGGCAGCATGCCGTATTCGGCCGTCAGCCAGCCTTCACCGCTGCCGCGCTTGAACGGCGGCACCTTCTCTTCGACGGACGCCGTGCACAGCACTTTCGTGTCGCCGAATTCGACCAGCACCGAGCCTTCGGCATGCTTGGTGTACTGGCGCGTGATCGCGACCGGACGCAATGCGTCGGCGGCACGGCCCTGCGTGCGTTGGAAACTCATCGAAAACCTTTCAGGATTTCTTCTGTGACGAGCGCCGGATGGCCTCGTTGATTTCCTTGATCGAGCGCTCGATTTCAGCGTCGTCAAGTTCGTCGGGCACTTCCTGGCCGAGCACACTGGCCTGGATGGTCGAAGCGAACACCTCTTCACCCAGGGACTGCGTGGAGATACCGGCAACGCTGTCGTTGTCTTCGGCCGACTCCCACTCCATCGCGAGGATGGACACATTGTCGCTCTTGGCACCACCGTTGCGCAGCGCCTGCTCCACCAGCTCGGGCACCGCGTCGGAAATCGGGCGCTGGGACATCTGCTCGGTGATGACCGCGTCGCTGACGGTGCCCCACAACCCGTCGGAACAAAGAAGCAGGCGGTCGCCTGCCTGCAACAGCAGTGGGCCCACGGTGTCGACCACCGGCTTGCCGGGGCTGCCCAGGCAGGTGAACAGCACGTTGCGGTTGAAGCGCTCGCCCATCGGCACGACCTGGCTCAGCGTTTCCTGCAACTCCGAATAGGAATGGTCGCGCGTGCGCGCAATCAGCTTGTCGCCGCGCACCATGTACAGCCGCGAATCGCCGCAATGCGCCCAGTAGGCCGCATTGCCCTGCAGCACGCAGGCCACGACCGTCGTGCGCGGCGTGTCGATCAGCGCCTTCTGCGTGGCGTAGCGCAGCAGCTGGTGGTGGCCGGCGATGATGGCTTCCTGCAGGAAGCGCAGCGGGTCGGCGAGCGTCGGCTTGGAGTCGCGCTGGAACATCGCCGCCAGGGTTTGCAACGCAAGCTGCGAAGCGACTTCGCCCTCGGGGTGGCCGCCCATGCCGTCGGCCAGCGCGAACAGCCCCGAGTCACGGGTGTAGCAATACCCCATGCGGTCTTCGTTCTTTTCGCGACCCCCCTTGCGGCTGACCTGGTAAACGGAGAAGCGCATAGATCAGGCTTTCGCCCCGGTGGTCAGGTTCTCGAGCTGCAGTTTCAGACGTTCACTGAAACTCAGCTTGGTGTAGCGGCGTTCGGTCTCACGTGCCAGTTCCTTCTGCAATGCGAAAACGCTTTGCGGACGCGACAGCGGGTCGAGCGACATGCACCATTCGGTCACTTCGATCAGGTTGTCGGAATAGACGTTCCGAAGCCGCGACAGGCTCAGCGCCAAGCGGTCTTTCTCGATGCGCTGCGGCGCGTCGTTCGGTGGGTAGCCCTGCATGCAGGCATAGATGCAAGCGCCGATGGCATAGATGTCGGTCCACGGGCCGAGCGTGCCGTCGCGACGGTACATCTCGGGTGCCGCGAATCCGGGCGTGTACATCGGCCGGATGAAATTGCCTTCCTTGCTCAGCACTTCGCGCGCCGCGCCGAAGTCGAGCAGCACCGCCTTGTTGTCGTTGGTGATGAAGATGTTGGCCGGCTTGATGTCCAGGTGCAGCATCTTGTACTGGTGCACGATGCGCAAGCCGCGCAGGATCTCGTCGAACAGCGAGCGGATCGTGGATTCGCGGAACACCTTGTCGCGCTTCAGGTCGCGCGCGGTGACGATGAAATCCTGCAGCGTGTCGCCCTGCAGGTAGTTCATCACCATGTAGACGGTTTCGTTCTCGCGAAAGAAATTCAGCACCGAGACGACGCTCGAATGCGAGATCTGCGCGAGCGAGCGGCCCTCTTCGAAGAAACTCTTCAGGCCGAGCCGATACAGCGGCTGCTTTTCCGGCTTGACGCGCGGCGTCAACTCGCCGGGCGAGCGCTCGGCAAGTGACGACGGCAGATATTCCTTCAGAGCGACAAGATGCCGGTCGGCGTCTTCGGCGAGGTAGACCACGCCAAATCCACCGGCAGCCAGCTTCTTGATGATCTGGTATCCGCCCACAACCGTGCCCGATGGCAACGGAGCGGGTTTTGGCTTTGACATAATCGAGTTTTGCTTGGGCGAAAAGCTGCATGGCAGTCTACAGCATGACCGGTTATGCCAGCGCCACTGCTGGCGCGGGAATCCGGCCTGAAACCGGCAGTAATGCCGAAGGCCAATCGGCGCGACCGGCCACCACCGCAACGGCGAGCGTGACGGTCGAATTGCGGTCGGTCAACGGCCGCTTCCTCGACCTCAGTTTCCGCATGCCCGACGAGTTTCGCGCGCTCGAGCCGGCGCTGCGCGACCTGTTGTCGGGGGCGTTGCGCCGCGGCAAGGTCGAGCTGCGAATGAATACGCGCAGCGAGGCGGACAACGCCTGGCCGCAGCCGCAAATGGATCAGCTCAATCAGCTGAGCCGCCTCGAAAGCACCGTGCAGGGCTGGATGCCGAAGGCGCAACCGCTGTCGGTGCATGAGGTGCTGCAGTGGTGCAAGGGCGGCGGCGTCACCGAGCGGCTCGACGAGGTGGCGCTCGAAGCAGCCAGGCGCGCCATAGCAGGCCTCACCGAAGCGCGCGCGCGCGAGGGCGAGCGGCTGGTCGCAGTGTTGATGGACCGCGTGCAGCGCTTGCGTGAACTGGCCGCGCAGGTCGAGCCGCTGGTGCCGGCCGTGGTCCAGCGCCAGCAACAGAAGTTCGTCGAACGCTGGGAAGAAGCACTCGCCGTCACCGGCGCCGCGCAGACCATCGCGCGCGAGGCCTTGCACGAACGCGCCATCAACGAGGCGGCGGCGTACGCCATCCGCATCGACGTGGCCGAGGAACTGGCACGCCTGCGCGCTCATGTCGACGAGATTGCGCGCCTGCTGAAGGCGGGCGGCGAGGTCGGCAAACGAATCGACTTCCTGATCCAGGAGTTACTGCGTGAAGCCAATACCCTGGGGTCGAAGTCGTCGACCTTGGAGCTGACCAATATCTCGGTCGAAATGAAGGTGTTGATCGAGCAGTTGCGTGAACAAGTTCAGAACCTAGAGTAATGGAATACCCGGGCAATCTCTTTGTCGTCGCAGCCCCCAGCGGGGCGGGCAAATCCAGCCTCGTCAAATCGCTGATGGAGCTCGACTCGCACTTGGTGGTGTCGATTTCGCACACCACGCGCAAACCGCGGGGCCAGGAGCAAGACGGGCGCGAGTACCACTTCATCGACGAAACGACCTTCCACGCCATGGTCGCTGCGGGCGACTTCTTCGAATGGGCCGAGGTGCACAAGCACTTGTACGGCACCTCGCGCGCCGGCATCGAAGCGCGCATGGCCAGCGGGCAGGACGTGGTGCTGGAAATCGACTGGCAGGGCGCATTGCAGATCAAGACGCTGTTCCCGAACGCGGTGCTGATCTTCATCCTGCCGCCAAGCTTCGAGGAACTGGCGCAGCGGCTGAATCGACGCGGCGAAGATCACCCCGAGGTGATCGAACAGCGCCTGACCAATGCCCACCTGGAGGTGGCGCAGGCCCGGCACTTCGACTTCGTTATAATCAACGCTTTGTTCGAGACCGCAGTTTTCGACCTGAAAACCGTGGTCCACTCGCAGAGGCTCAAGTACGCGGCCCAGTTGCGCAGCAAGCCTGCTGTCTTCAAAGCGCTCGAACTCAGCTAGCCCCGCCCGTTTTTCCCCTGGAGCATCCGCATGGCCCGCATCACCGTGGAAGATTGCCTGATCAAGATTCCGAACCGCTTTCAGCTGGTTCTGGCCGCGACCTATCGCGCCCGCATGCTTAGCCAGGGCCACGCGCCGAAGATCGAGACGAAGAACAAGCCGGGCGTGACCGCGTTGCGCGAAATCGCCGCCGGTGAAATCGGCATCGAGATGCTGCGCAAGGTTCCGATTTAGCGCTGGCGCCAACAGGAAAAACGGCCCCTAAAGGGGCCGTTCTCTTTTTTGCGGGTCGCTGCAACCCTCAATGCGCAGGGGTGCGTTCCGGGATAAATTCGGGGGATGGCCTCCCGCTCATCCGCCGCCGTTCAGGAGCCCGCCAGCCCGGGCGGTCGGCGCGTGGCCTCGAAGGCACCCAGCCACACCGCCGACGCGACGGCCGCGTCGTTCGCCGCGCTGACGCACAAGCTCGACTACCTCGACGCCGCCGACATCAAGCGCGTGCGCGACGCCTATCGCTTCGCCGACGAAGCGCATCTGGGCCAGTTCCGCGCCAGCGGCGAACCCTACATCACCCACCCGATCGCCGTGGCCGGCCTGTGCGCCGACTGGAAGCTCGACGCGCAGGCCATCATGGCCGCGCTGATGCACGACGCGATGGAAGACTGCGGCGTGACAAAGCCGGAGCTGATCGAGCGCTTCGGCGCACCCACTGCCGACCTGGTCGACGGACTCACCAAGCTCGACAAACTGCAGTTCTCCACGCGCGAGGAGTCGCAGGCCGAGTCGTTTCGCAAGATGCTGCTGGCGATGGCGCGCGACGTGCGCGTGATCCTCGTCAAGCTCGCCGACCGGCTGCACAACATGCGCACGATGGAGGCGATGACCGCGGCCAAACGCACGCGCATCGCCCGCGAGACGATCGACATCTATGCGCCCATCGCCCACCGCCTGGGCCTGAACCAGACTTACCGCGAGTTGCAGGAGCTGTCGTTCCAGCACCTGCGCCCGTGGCGCCATTCGGCGCTGTCCAAGGCGGTACAGAAGGCGCGCGGCTACCGGCGCGACATCGTCGAGCGCATCCAGCTCGACGTGGAAAAGAGCTTCGCGCAGAACAAGCTGAAGGTGCAGGTGTTCGGGCGCGAGAAGACGCTGTTCTCCATCTACCGCAAGATGCGCGAGAAGCACCTGAGCTTCGCGCAGGTGAACGACATCTTCGGCTTTCGCATCGTCGTCACGACGCTGCCCGAGTGCTACCTGGCGCTGGGCGTGCTGCACCAGCTGTACAAGCCGCTGCCCGGCCGCTTCAAGGACTACATCGCGATCCCGAAGGCCAATGGCTACCAGTCGCTGCACACCACGCTGGTGAGCCCGCTGGGCACGGCCGTGGAATTCCAGATCCGCACCGAGCAGATGCACGCGGTGGCCGAGAAAGGCATCGCCGCGCATTGGCTCTACAAGTCCAAGGGCAGCGGCCCGGTGCACGTGCAGGAAGCACAACGGCTGGGTGCGATGTGGCTGCAGTCGTTGATCGACATCCAGGACGAAACGCGCGACGCCAGCGAGTTCCTCGAGCACGTCAAGATCGACCTGTTCCCCGATGCCGTGTACGTGTTCACGCCGAAGTCGAAGATTCTGGCGCTGCCGCGCGGCGCGACGCCGGTCGACTTCGCCTATGCGATCCACTCCGACGTCGGCGACCACTGCGTCGCGGCCAAGGTGAACGGCGAGCCGGTCGCGCTGCGCACGGAGCTGCGCAGCGGCGACGTGGTCGAGATCGTCAGCGCGCCGGGCGCCAAGCCCAATCCGGCCTGGCTCAACTTCGTGCGCACGGGCCGTGCGCGCTCGAAGATCCGCCACTACCTGAAGACGATGGAGCAGGAAGAGTCGCAGGAACTCGGCTCCAAGATGCTCGCGCAGGCGCTGCGCGCCGAGGGCCTGGGCCTGCCCGCCGACGACACGACCGAATCGGCGGTGTGGCAGCAGATCACGCGCTGGAGCGGCAACCGCAGTCGCGAGGAATTGCTGACCGACATCGGCCTGGGCCGCAAGATCGCCACCATCGTGGCCAAGCGCATGGCGCGCCTGCTCGCAGAACGCGGCACCAAGCCCGATGCGGTGACACTGACCATGGGCCGCTACGCCAGCGACGACACGGCGCCGAGCCAGGGCATGGTGCTGATCGACGGCAGCGAAGGCGCGTCGGTGCGCATGGCGCCGTGCTGCCGGCCAATTCCCGGTGACGCCATCGTCGGCTACCTCGGGCGCGGCGAGGGGCTGGTGGTCCACACCGCCGAGTGCGGGGTCGGCAAACGTCTCTACGAACGCGACAGCGAACGCTGGATGACGGTCGACTGGGCCGAGCAACCCACCCGTCCCTTCGAAACCGGGGTGACGCTGCTGCTGCGCAACGGCAAGGGCGTGCTGGCTGAAGTGGCCGCTGCGGTGGCCGCTGCGGAAGCCGACATCACCCACATCGACATGGGCGACGAACCGGCATCGGCATCCACCGAATTGCGTCTGTTGCTGAGCGTGCGCGACCGGCTCCACCTGGCCGAGGTGATGCGCACCTTGAAGCGCTCGAGCGCCGTGCTGCGCGTCGTGCGCGTGAAACCATAGACCGTGGTCAATGCCCCGCCGGCGCGGGGTAGCTGACCGCAAGCACCTCGATCGTCTCCAGGCCTCCGGGCGTCATCAGCGACACCTCGTCGCCCACCCGCGCCTTCAGCAGCGCCCGCGCGATCGGAGCGATCCAGCTCACCTCGCCGTGAGCACTGTCGGCCTCGTCAATACCCTTGATCGTGATCGTGCGGTCCTCGCCGCGCGCGCTGGCATAGGTGACGGTGGCGCCGAAGAACACCTGGTCGCCGCCATGGTGCGCCGACGGATCGACCACCTCGGCGATGTCGAGCCGCTTGGTCAGGAACCGGATGCGCCGGTCGATCTCGCGCAAGCGCTTCTTGCCATACAAGTAGTCGCCGTTTTCCGAGCGGTCGCCGTTCTTCGCCGCCCACGACACCACGTCAACGATCTTCGGCCGCTCGTCGTCGAGCAGGCTGATCAGTTCCTCGCGCAGCCGGGCATAGCCCGCCGGGGTGACGTAGTTCTTGCTGCCCTGCGGCAATGCCGGCAAGGCGAGTTCATCGTCATCGCCGGTGTCGGCTTCCGGCTCGCGGGTAAACGCCTTGTTCATCGCGGCACGATAGCGCATGAGCGTCGGGGCTGGGGTATCGGCGCAACGGTTGTGCACATATGAGCTTTCACTTGAAGTTCCACACCCAAGTCATCGCCCGCTCACGCAAACCGACGAAACGAACATGGATTGCCCGGAGCGATCGATCCCGTGTTCGGGTGCCAAACGTGTCAATCCTCGGGTTCACCCCAGTTGGGCGCACCAAAGGGGGCCGCTATCTTCCCGCCTGAAAAAGTGAACGGGCGTTCTTTTTTTCGGGTCGTCCGGGAAACCGGAAACAACGGAAGCAACTCATGAAACCCATGCTCATGTCCGACGTCGGTTGGTGCAAAGCGATGAAGGACGCCTTCGTCCAGAGCGGGCTGGATGCCGATGCCCTGCTCGCGCAGGCCGGCTTCGACTTCAACGCGACCGGCGAGGTCGACATCGCCGAGCTCACCGACGCGTTCAGTCGCGCGTGGGAACTGGCCGTCGAGCAGACCGGCAACCCGGCGATCGGCCTCACGGTGCCGTCGCACCCGCTCAATTCGCTCGGCGTGCTGTCGCACATGGTGCTGTCCGCATCGGATGTGCGTGGCGCCTTGCAAGCCATCGTTCGCTTCACGCATCTGATCTCGCCCACCGCATCGATCGACGTCAAGTTCGACGGCGACCGCTGCTTCCTGATCCTGCAGATCGCGCCGGGGCGCCGTGCGGTGCCGTCGCAGCGCTACGACTTCTATTCGACGGTGATCCTGCACGCCGTGCGCTGGATCACCGGGCGTGCCGTGACGCCGCTCGTCTTTCACCATCCGGGCGCCGCACCGGTGGACCCGGCGCCCTGGCGCGACGCTTTCGGCTGCCCGGTGAACTTCGGCTCGGCGGACTGCATGCTCGAGCTGTCGGTCAAGGACCTGGCATTGCCGATTCCCACCGCCGATCCGGCCGTGGCCGATCTGTGCGAGCGCATCGCCACGCAGGTCGCGGAACAGCAAGGCGGCTCGGTCAGCATCCGCGTGCGGCAGGTGCTGATGAAGCACCTCGCCAAAGGCGACCCGCGGCGCGAAACGATGGCCGCGATGCTGTGCATGAGCGAACGCACGCTGCAGCGCCGGCTCACCGAAGAAGGCACGAGCTTCGCCGAACTGGTCGACGAAGTGCGGCGCGAGCTGGCGCAGCGCTACTTCGCGCACAGCACGATCAGCCCGACCGAGATCACCTTCGCCCTCGGCTTCTCGGACCCAAGCAACTTCTATCGTGCGTGCAAGCGCTGGTTCGGCCGCTCGCCGAGCACGATGCGCTGTTCGCATTGACGGTGCTGCCGGCGGCACACTGGGGACACTCGATGATCGACAGTGCCGAAGCGTTCGCACGGATGCTCGCCGACTCGCCTGCCGACGCCGCCAAGCTGGTGATCGTCGAAGCGGCGACGACCCGGGTCTGGTGGGACGTGCTGGAGCGGTACCCGCAGCTGGCGGTGTGGGTCGCGGCCAACCGGACGGTGCCCGAAGAAATCCTCACCCACCTGGCGCAGCACGGCAGCACACCGGTGCGCGCGGCCGTCGCCTCCGGGCCGGGTGTGTCGGAGGAACTGCTGTTGCGGCTCGCCCATGACAAGGACGACCTGATCCGCCTGCGTGTCGCCTGCAATTCCAAGGCGACGCGCAACGTGTTGGCGGCATTGGTCGGCGATGCATGCCCCGGCGTGTCGGCGCACGCGCAGGCGCGCCTCACGCACGACATCAGCGGCGTCTCGCTGCCGGCGTCCTACCTGGACGATCTGCGCGAGCTCGACTGGCTGCACTAGAGCCCCCCAGTCGCTTCGCTCCTGCCCCCGAGGGGCGCCACCCTGAGGTCCGGGAGACCCGGCCCTCGGGCGTGGCTTGATGGCGCGGCGCGTCCCGCGCGCGCGAGCTTAGCTAGGGGATCACCCACCCCGTGAGTCGATGGTCCCTTGGGCCATGAGCTTGGCTTGATCGGTCAGTGCAGGTCGTGATGCAAGTAACGATCATCGCAACGCGCCGCTGAAGAAGGCTTCACCGGTCCGGCAAGGCAAGCGCTGCGGCGGACCCGCTCAGGGCACAACTCATGACGGTCGGAGCCGAGGCAGCGCGCGAGCCTTCAACGCATAGAAACAACCTACTTGGAGATACACGCATGAAATTGATCAAGCTTTCCGCTGTGGCGGCTGCCCTCGCTGCCCTGAGCTTCTCGGCCGCAGCCATGACCTCGATCGCCGACGACGAACTGAGCCAGGTCAGCGGCCAGGACGGCGTGTCGATCGCCGGCGACCTGAACATCAACATCGGTTCGTTCAAGTACACCGACACCGATGCAACCGGCGGCTCCGTGTCGTTCAACAACATCGGCATCACCGGCATGTTCGTGATGACCGTGGACATCCTGAACCACACCGCCTTCGCCGGCACGGTGGGCGCATCGATGGTCGGTCACGGCCTGACGGCCGCCGAGGCCAACACGAACCTGACCAACCTCGTGGTCAACGGCGTGTACGACAACGCGAGCGACGTCGTTCAGTTCGCCTTCCCGGCCGCCGGCCAGGATGCACGCCTGACGCCGAGCATCACCGTCGGTTCGATCACGATGGGCAACAGCACCAAGTCGTTCGGCAGCTTCGCGATGAACAACATCGACCTGCAGGGCACCAAGATCTGGATGTGGGCTCACTGAACGGTCGACCCCCATGTCGCTTCGCTCCTGCCCCAAGGGCCACGAAGGGGCCCCTGCGTGGCCCCTGGGGCGCTCAGCCGCGTTGAGGCGGCTCGGCGCCGGCTGAGTCCCGAGTTGGAAAGCGCACCTCCCGGTGCGCTCTCCTGACACTGCGTTCAACCCCGTGGCTGCAGCAGCCACGGGGCTTTTGCGGCCCGTGTCGCCGCCAGCCCATGCCCTTGATCGCCCGACGGATGACCATCATGTCGTTTCGCCCCACGCTTGCCGTTTGCCTCGCCGCTGCACTGTCGTGCGCGACGCTGCCGGCACGCGCGCAGGGCGTGGCGCTGGTCGACAGCGAGCTGTCCGAGGTGTGGGGCCAGGCCTTGCTCAACCTCACCAACACCAGCCTCAACGGCTACGATTTCTCGCGCATCACGCTGGGCGCCAACGTCCAGTTCAACGCCAACTTCAGCAACGTGCGGCTGGGTGAATACAGCACCACGGCGCGCAACGCGACCGGCGCAGACATCGACATCGGCCTGCTGCGCTTCGGGCGCAGCGACGGCACCGAAGCACAACGCACGGTGAACATCACCGACCCCTACTTCGAGTTTGTCTACAAGAACACCGGCAACGCCGCCACGCGCGAAGTCGTCGGCATGCGGCTCGGCTTCGGCGCCATCCAGGGCGACCTGGGCGTGCAGCTCAACGCGATCAGCGGCTCGCTGCTGGTCAACGCGGGAGCGCAGGGCAGCATCGACTCGCACAACGACCCGTTGGGCGGCAAGCGATGGGACGGCAGCAGCTGCGGCAGCGGCACGTGCCCGCTCACGCTGGCGCAGGTCGGCACGCTCACGGCGGGCGACGCCAACGGGCCCAGCCGCGACTTCTTCATCTCGGTGCTCAAGCAGGCCGTGCAGTTCCCGACGCTCAATGCCGCTGTGGGTGCATCCGACCCCGCCTTGGCCGGCTTCTGGCTCAACTGGCGCGACCGCCTCTCGGCGTCCGGCATCAACCAGGCGCCGCCGCCGAACCTGCCCAAGCCGCCGGGCGGTGGGGGGTGAACCGCATGCGCAGATCCGGCTTCGATGGGCTGCAGCTGCGGCGCCGCGCCGCTGCGGCGGCAGCAGCCGCACTCGCATGCGCAGCGTGCCATGCGGGTGAAATGCAGGCGCTGGCCGATGACGAACTCGCGGCCGTGCGCGGCGCCGACGGGCTCGCCTTCAACCTGCAGAATTTCTCGCTGACCGGCCCGCTGACACTGACCTACACGATGCCCGGCCCCTCCGGCAACACGCTGTGGTTCTCGAACCTCGCGCTGTCACGCTCCGACGACCCGGCGGCCACCTTCAGCGACCCCTATCTGCTCAAGGTCGCGTCGCGCGGCGGCGGCCTGGCCGATGTGATCCGGCTGAGCGAACCGGCCAATGCGAACGGCCTGCTGAAGTGGCAAATCGCCGCCGACTGGGGCGTCAACGCCGACGGCATCGACTTCCAGGGCGGTGGGCTGGTGGTGCAAGACCTGGTCACGCGCGGCGGCAGCGTCACCCTGACGACGCCCGCGACGCCAGGCGTCGAGGGCATCGCATTCGGGCTGGCGCTGCGCGCCGACATCGGCAACCTGCTCATTCGCCCGCGCGGGCGCGACGACACGAGCCTCGCCGACCCGGCGAGCGTGAGCGAACAATGGCGCCTGTCGGGCATTCACCTCGGCGCGGCGTCCGACAGCGGCGTGCTGCTCGGCACCCCGTGGGTCATCGCCGATGCCACCAACCAGCCCGGCATCGTCAATGCCGTGACGGATTCGAGCGGCGTTTCGTCCTTGCACCTCGGCATCGGCTGGCCCACCAGCGCGGCCGCCGCGCTGATCGGCGGCCTCGCGATCGACAGCATCGTCTTCAAGAGCGAGGCGCTTCCGGGCGGCATGCTCGACCTGGGTTCGAGCCGCATCGGCACGATGCAGATCCAGTACCTCGACATCAAGCTGCGGGCGGGGTATTGAATGGCCCCCCAGTCGCTTCGCTCCTGCCCCCGAGGGGCGCCTCCCATCGGCCCGGGAGACCCGGGCTTTGGGAGTGGCTTGAGGGGTCGCACTTGCTTCGCTTTGTGCTCTCTCGCCCTCACGTGTTGCCCGATGATCGCCAACGCAGCACCAGTCGCGCTGAGCGACGACGAGCTCGCCGGCGTCAGCGGCCGCGACGGCGTCACGCTCGCGGTGCATCTGGAACTCGACACCACGCTGACCGCCGGCTTCATGGTCGGCGGCACCAAGACCTATGCGGTGGTGCAAGGCCTCGGCGGCGTGCTGGACCTGTTCACCATCACGCTCGACGTGCGCAGCCGCCCCGACGGCGCCGACTACATCGACATCGGCCTGCCCGGATTCATCGGCGCCAAGCAGTTCGGCTTCAAGGCGCTCGGTGCGCAAACCGATCCGACCGCGCCGGTCGCCCCGAGCGCGAGCTATGGCCAGCTGATGCTCAACGGCACGGCCGCGATGACCGGCCACGTCTTTCTCTGGGCCGCACCCTGAATCCGGAGACACCGAACCATGTGGATGATCCTTCTCGGCGTGGCCGCCGCCGTTATCGGCGGTTTCGGCGTCAGCTCGCAGATGCCGCCGCAACCGCAGCCGAACGACCAGTTCGAACTGCCGATGGCGCGCATCGGCGGCGGCGCCGCGCCCGAATCGGTGGCGATGGTTCCGTACTCAGAATTCAAGTTCAAGCACATCGTTCGCCAAGCCTACGACTACAGCTGCGGTTCGGCCGCGCTGGTCACGGTGATGAACAACTACCTCGGCATCGAGGTGTCGGAACAGCAGGCGATGGAGGGCATGCTGGCCCACGGCGAGCGCGAGAAGATCGTCGCGCGCCGCGGCTTCTCGTTGCTCGACATGAAGCGCTACGTCGTCACCTTGGGGGCCGACGCAGCCGGCTTTCGCGCCGACCTGTCCGACCTGGCCAAGCTCGAGCAGCCCGGCATCGTGCCGATCGAGTACGCCGGCTTCAAGCACTTCGTCGTCTTCCGCGGCCTGCGCGACGGCAAGGTCTTCCTGGCCGACCCCTCGGCCGGGCACATCGTGTTCTCGGTCGAGGAATTCGCCAAGCTGTGGGACCGCAACACGCTGTTCATGTTGTACCCGCCAAAAGCCAAGCCCGAGACGCTTGCCAGGCTTGCGCTGACCGATCGCGAGCTTGGCGTGATCGACAGCGACCTCATCCGGCCTGAGGCCATGACCCCCCAACTCGACCGGACCGAGGCCCTGCAACGCGCAGTGCAGTCGGGTCTCGGCATCTTCACCTTGCGAAAATGATGAGCGCGTACTACCCCACACATTCGACTGTCGCGAACATCGCGGCCGTTCTCGCACTGACGCTGGCTTCCAGCGTGGCCTCGGCGCAAGACAGCGCACCCGCACCCGCCGCCTCTGCATCGGCCCCCGCCACCACCGACGCGGCACGCGCCGCGCTCGCGAAGAAGGAAGGCGACGTCGACCAGGCCAAGCTGCTGAAGGAAACGCTGAGCGCCGCCGACAAGCAGTACTCGCTGCTGAAGACCGGCAAGCAGGCCGTCACCTACGACCTCACCTACTCGTACATCGGCCAACAGCTGATCCAGGCCAACTTCACCGACGACAAGCTGACGCTGTTCGACATCCAGAACACGCGTTCGCACACGGTCACCAACACCGTGTCGGTCGACCACGGCGTGATGGACAACCTCACGGCGAGCGTCACGCTGCCCTTTGTCAGCAAGTATTCCCAGTCCGAGACCTTCTCCGGCCTGTCGAACGCATTCGGCGACATCTCGCTCGGGGCCCGCTTCCAGCCCTTCGCGCTGAGCCGCGACCTGCCGGCCCTCACGGCCACCGGCACGCTGCGCCTGCCCACCGGCCGCAGCCCGTTCAAGACCATCGACGGCCAGGGCCTGGGCACCGGTGCCGGCTACACATCGGTCACGCTCGGCGCCAACGCATCCAAGGTCATCGACCCGGTGGCCTTGTTCGGCTCGTTGAACGCGACGCTGGCCGTGCCCGCCAAGCACCTGAGCCAAACGCGCAACGGCAGGACCTTGACCGAGGTGCGCCCGGGTGCGGGCATCGGCTTCGGCGTCGGCTTCGCCTATGCGCTGTCGTACAACATCTCGACCACGTTGTCGTTCCAGGAGTCGATCTCTGCGCGCACCAAGCTGACGCTGGTGGACTCCAACGGTGTCGCATCCGAGTCCAAGACCAGCATGCAGTCGTCGGCCATGCTCAACATGGGCCTCGGCGTGCGCGTGTCACCGCTCACCACGGTGAACTTCACCGTCGGCGTCGGCCTCACCACCGACAGCCCCGACTTCACCTTCGGCATGAACATGCCGCTGCACTTCTAACCGGCAGCATTTCGATGTCCCGAGCGCAGCCCCCCCGCGCCCGCCGCTTTGCCGTGGCCGGGTGCGCCAGCGCGGCGCTCACCTTGCTCGCACTACCGGTGCGCGCCGCGTTCACCGAGAACATCGGCACCAGCCCGGTCGCGATGTCGCTGGGCAACGCCGTGACCGCCGATCCGCCCGGGCTCGACGCGATCCACTTCAACCCCGCCGGACTGACGCGCCTGAAGGTCAACACGCGCCAGGACGCGGTGTTCGGCGCGTCGATCAAGCCTTATGCGCACTTGAGCCAGCCGGCCGGTTTCGACATCGGCGGCTGGACCGTCGACCCGCTCGCGGGCAGCTCGACCGGCCCGGTGCGCCAGTCGATCTTCCTGCCGGTGCTCGGCGTGCCGAAGGCGCGCCTGCCGATCGCCGCGGCCGCGGGCCTGGGCCTGAGCTTCCACAACGCCGGTTCGCCGTGGACCTTTGCCAGCGCCGTCTACGTGCCGCAAGCCGTCGGCATCGACCGCACCTTGGACAAGAACGACCCGGCACGCTTCGACGGGCGCAAGGTCGTGATCCAGCGCCTGGTCTACCTGTCGCCGTCGGCCGCCTACAAGCTCTCCGACACCTTGAGCGTGGGCGTGTCGGTGCCGATCGCGCACCAGGGCTTTGCGCTCGACACCGACATGCGCTTCCCCAACAAGCTGATCGGCATCATCGGCAAGCTGCAGGACGCGTGGTGCGGCGACAGCAGCAACCCGCTGGACGAGTTTGCCTTCGGGCTGTGCGACGGCGGCAACAAGGCCGGCCACCTGCGCCCGTTCGAGAAGGCGGGAGCCATGCAGTTCGAGCTGACGGCGCCCGCCGACCCGACGCTCAACCTCGGCGTGTTGTGGGAGCCCAGGGAGTGGCTGGGCTTCGGTGCCGTCTACCAGTCCGGCTCCAAGACCGTGCTCACCGGCCGCTACACCTTCCAGACCGAGGAGATGTTCCGCAGCTTCGTGCACGGCATGTACAGCAGCCTGCTCGGGCCGATCGTCGCATCGATGTTCGGCTTTCCGACCTCGATCCCGCCGGTGCAAAGCGGAAACGCGACGCTGGTGCTGCCCTACCCCGAGCATGTCCAGCTCGGCCTCAAGTTCAAGCCGCTCGACCGCGTGCAGCTGAACGTGGATGCCAACTGGACCCACTGGAAGCGCTGGGACAAGCTGACCTTCCAGTTCGATCGACCGGTGGCGCTGCTCGAGATGGCGCGCATCTTCGGCCAGGCCGACTCGACCAAGCTGGTCATTCCACGCGGCTACCAGAACCCGGTTCACTTTGGCGTGGGCCTGCAGATCAAGGCCACCGACTCGATCACGCTGCGCGCCGGCTACGAGCCGCGCAAGAGCTCGGTACCGCGCTCGGCGCTCGACCTGATTGCGCCGCTGCCCGACATCACGATCAAGAGCCTGGGTATCGGCTTTGTCGCGCACGACGGCATGCGCATCGACGCCACCGCAAGTTACGCCAGCGGCCGCTTCAACCTGCCGGCCGAGACGAGCTGCAACCTCAACTGCAGCAATTTCTTCAACGCCATCTACAACCCCTACGCCGGTCTCGACGTGAGCGGCGGCATCCGCATCCGCTACTTCGGCGTGACCCTGACCCAACCGTTCTGAGTTCTTCCATGTCGACCCTGTTCCGATCCATCTTGTCTCTGACCCTCGTCGCGGTCGCCGGCGCCGCCGCCGCGCAGCAGGCCACACCCGACGACAAACAGAAGCTCGTGCAAAAGGTGCTCGCACTGTGGCACCTCGAAGACACGGCCATCGTGATGGTTCAACGCCCCGCCGCCAACGCGCTGCAGCAGGCGCGCATTGCGCTGCAAGGGCGTGTCAGCGCGGCCAAACAGGAAGCCACGCTGCGCGGCATCGCGAGCGACCTGCAACAGTACGTCGACGAGGCGACACCGATCGTGCGCGACAACGCCCAACGCCTGAAGGCGCCGACGGTGGGGCCGCTGCTCGTGCAGAACTTCAGCGACGACGAACTGCGGCAGTTGATTGCGCTGCTCGAGTCGCCGGTGAAGAAGAAGTTCGAGCAGCTGGTGCCGCAGTTCGAGCGCTCGTTCGGCGAGAAGATCGCGGCCGAAAGTCGCGCCGCGATCGACCCGAAGCTGCAGGCGATGACGCAAGCCGTCGGCCTGACGCTGCGCACCGCGACGATGACGCCATGAACGCGCCGCGCACGCTGGCTGCGGCGGACCATGCCTGGCTGCGCATGGACAGCCCGGAGAACCTGGTGGTGATCCACCTGGCCTTCGTGTTCGCCGCCGAACAGACCCTCGCCGCGGTGCGCCACCGGCTGCACACGCAGCTCGCCCGTTACCACCAGTTCACGCACCGCGTGCAGCGCGGCTGGCTGCGTGCGCACTGGGTGGCCGACGCTGCGTTCAGCATCGACAGGCACCTCGGCGAGCTGCATCTTCCTCCCGGCTCGGGCAGCAAGGAGCTCAAGGACTGGATGTCGGGCGAGGCCTGCAAACCGCTCGCCGACGACCGGCCGCTGTGGCTGGCCACACTGGTGCACGGAGTCGACGGCCGCTCGGCCGTCGTGATGCGCGTGCATCACGGCCTTGCCGACGGCGTGTCGCTGATGGACCTGATCAGCGGCATGACCGAGATCGCCGACGGCGCGCCGCTCGTGACGCCGGCACACGCGAGCCCGCGCGAAGACCTGAACGCCGGCGTGCTGCTGCGTCGCGCGCCGAGCGTGCTGGCCGATGCACTGCAGATGCTGTTCATGCGCCGCGACCGGCCCAGCCGCATCAAGGGCCGACCGGGACGCCACAAGTCGGTGGCGTGGTCCGACGCACTGTCGCTCGAAGCAACGCGCGACATGGCACATCGCCACGGCGCCACCGTCAACGACGTGATGCTGGCGGTGATCGCCGGCGCGCTGCGCCATCACCTGCAAGCGCAGGGGCAGACACGCATCGCGGCGCCGGTGCGCACGGTGATCCCGATGAACATGCGACCGCGCGGTGACGCCCACCTGCTCGGCAACCAGTTCGGCCTGGTCGGGCTCGAACTGCCTGTGCATGTGGCCGAGCCGCTGCAGCGCCTGCATGCGGTGCGCGACGGCATGAATGCGCTCAAGCGCGGCTTCCAGGGCCAGCTCGCACTGGCGCTGGTGCGCTTGGCCGGCCTGTTGCCGCTGCGCCTGCAACAAGCGGTACTCGGCATCTTTTCGCGCCGCTGCTCGGTCATCGTGACCAACGTGATCGGGCCGGCCGAGGCGCGCAGCGTGGCCGGCGTGCGCCTGGACGAGCTGATGCTGTGCGTGCCGCAGGGCATGACCGTCGGCGTGGGCGTCTCCATCATTTCCTACGACGGCATGCTGCGCATCGGCTTTCTGGTCGACAACAAGCTGATGCCCGACAGCGCCGCCGCGGCGGCGTCGATCCGTGGCTGCTTCGAACAATTGCGGCGCGCCGCCTGCGCGCTGCCGGCGGCGCCGAATGTGCCAACGTCCGACCCCTTCTGGTCGTCCGCGATGGGCGAGATCAGCGCGCCATGATCGCGCGCCGCACCCTCGCCCACGGCCGCACGCTGCTGCTCGCGCTGTGGACCGCCGCGCTGGTCGGCTGCGGTGGTGGTGCATCGTCCGGCGGCGGTGTGACGCCCGCGCCGGGCTCACAAACCGGCGCGCTGTCGCTCGGCCTGGCCGGCGGTGCGCACACCGGCGTCGACCATGTGTGGGTGACGGTCAGTGCCATCGCCTTGCATACCGATGCCGACCGCGCGTGGTCGGCCGGCGACACGAGCTGGCAGGTGTTCCGCCTTGACACGCCGATCACGATCGACCTCGCAGCGGTCACCAACGGCCTCATCGCCTCCGTCCTCACCGGCAAGACCGTGCCGGCCGCGAGCTATGCGCAATTGCGCCTGTTCGTGCTGCGGCACGACGACGCGTTGGCCGATTCCGCGAAGACCCTGAACCTGCTCTACAACGCGCAAGTGGCCCGCAACGATGGCGCCGGTGTCACGCGGCAGTTGCCGCTGGAGTTCGCCGACGCGGGCCTCGGCCTGCGCGTGGACGGGCCGGTCGTCATCGGCGCGGGCGTGGCCAGCAGCATCACGCTGCAGTGGGACCTGCAGCGCAGCCTGGTGCGCTTTGCCGCCGACGACGGTGTCGACCGGGTCACGATGCGCCCGGAGCTGCGCGCCTACGACCTCGCCAACACCGGCGCGATCGTCGGCGTGATGGACAAGTCGCTGTTCTGCGCCGCTGGAGTGCAAAGCGGCTGCGTCCATGACGTGGTCGCCAGCGCGCAGCTGCCGTCGGCCGACGGCCTCGCCAACGTCAGCGTGCGCGCGACGCCGGTGGTGGTCGGCGACACCTACGCGCTGTTCGCCCTCTACCCCTTGCCGGTGTCGGCCACGGGGCAGTTCGACGTCGTGATCCAGGGCCGCAACATGCAGACGATGCTGGTGCGCGCGGTGCCGGCCAGCGCCGCCGATCTGCTCGCTGCCGCGCCGACGCAGCTCGGCGCCGACCCGGCCGACCCCGCGCACCCGGTGCCGATGGCCCTGGTGCTGAGCGCGGCCGGCGACAGCCAGGCGAGCCTGGCGCAGGCGATGGCACCGCGCGGCGCGCAGTTGCTGTTCGGCCAAACGCTGCCCGGCAGCGGCGAACGTGCGCATGAGCTCGTGGTGGCCAACACCGACCCGTTCACCGGCCGTCTGGCACAGCCGCTCGCGTTGCCGAGCGGGCCGCTGCGCGTGGCCACCTACTCGGCGACGACGGTGCTGAGCTTCAGCGACGTCACCCCGCAGGAAGGCAGCGACAGCTTCACCGTGCTGAGCCGCGGCACACGCTACGACGACCCGGGTCCGCTCGCGATCGTGACGGCGCCGGGCGGCGGCAGCGTGTCGTTCGTCGCGCCGAACCCGCTGCGCAAGAGTGGCCTGGTCGACGCGACGCTGGCAATCAACCTGTCCGGCGGCTCGACGCAGCAGTTCGACGCGGCCGAACTGGTGGTGGCCGATGTGGGCGGAATCGTGACGACGCAAGACGTGTCGGCGCTGATCGGTGCGGGCGGACAGGTGACGCTGACCCTGCCCGCCGGCGCAAACGCCGCGGCGCTCGGCGGCACGGCCGTCTATTCGGTGTCGGTGCGCACCTGGCGCCGCGCGGCAGCGGCGCAAAGCCTGCAGTGGGCACGTGCGAGCGCGGTGGTCGACCTGCGAAGCGCCAGCGCGGCCAGCGTCACGGTCTCGCTGCCGTGAACGCGAATCGGCGCCGTGGTGTCAGTGGCCGGGTTCCGCCTTCTTCGGCGGGGGCAGCATGAGGAACGGAAACGGCAAGGTCAGCGTCGGAATGAACAACGGAGCCAAGGGTGTGAACAGCGTGGTCAGCGTCGCGCTCTGCACCAGGCCCACGGCGCCTTGCGAAGCCGCCGCGGCCAGCTTGTACTGTGCGAGCGCCTGCTGGCGGTCCAGGTTGGCGGTCGTGTCCTGCCACAGCGCTTGGGCGGGCGCACCCTCGGCCGAGCCGAAGGCCGTGTGTTGCAAGGCGGGGTCGGGCAGGCCGGCGGCATGCACTTGCGACAGCTCGCTGTCGGCAAGCATGCGCCCCGGGCCGTTGCTCGCCTCGGTGGCCAAGGACATCAGGGCAAGCACAGGCATGGCCAGGCCCACCGCGAACAGGCGCGTGTGTTTCATCGAACTCTCCGGCAAGAGGTCGATCGGCGCCGTGACGTCTTGTTCTTGGCGTCGACCTCGTGTTCGGTGTATCGACCGCCGGCGCAGCGACTTGAGTGACGGATTGCTCGGCCGCGCCGCGACCGGGCTGCAACCCTAGGAATCGAGCGTGTTCGACACGCTGCGCCGCGAGGTCGACGTGATCATCAACATCGCCGCCAGCGTGAACTTCCTCGAAGAGCTGGACAAGGCGGTGGCCGTCAATGCGTTCGGCCTGCTGCTGCTGGCCAAGCTCGCGAAGGCGGCCGGCGGCATCCCGCCGGTGCAGGTGTCGACCTGGCGTGAAGCGGCGCCACGAAGACCCCGCGCGGCGTTCACGAGCGCTGATCGACCTCGGCATCCGCGAAGCGCAGCGCCGCGGCTGGAACGACACCTACACCTTCAGCAAATGGCTGGGCGAGCAGATCGCCTGCCGCGAGATGGCCCACGGCACGCTCGCCATCGTGCGACCGGCGATCGTCGAGAGCGCGTGCCGCGAGCCGCAGCCCGGCCGGATCGAGGGCATGAAGGTGGGCGACGCGATCGTGTTCGCCTATGCGCGCGGCAAGACCCGGCTGTTCCCGGCGCGCAGCGCCGGCGTGGCCGACATCATCCCGGTCAACCTGGTCGCCAACAGCATCATCCTGGCCACCGCCGAGGCGCTGGCGCGGCCCGGGCTGCGCCGCAGGTCGAAGCGCAGGGCTGAGGTACTCTGCCGACGCCGAGCCGCCCAGTCGGCTGAGCGCTTGGGCAGCACAAGCGAAGCGAAGTGCCCATCAAGCAACGCGCCGGGCACGGGTTCCCCGGGCCCAGGCGTGGCGCCCCAGGGGCCACAAAGGGGCCCCTTCGTGGCCCTTGGGGCAGGAGCGAAGCGACGTAGGGGCCGACATCTCAGCGCATGAAGGTCATGCGCGGCCCGACGATCGTCGTCTCGACGAAGCTGGTGCCGTGGTGGTTGCTGGCGCTGAAGTTGAGATTGATGCCGCCGTAGTCCCAGTTCTGGCGGCTCTCGATGGTCTTGACCAGCGTGTCGGAGTTGACGTTCTTGCCGCAGCGGCGCAGCGCCTCGAGCAGGAAGCGCGCGAGCAGGTAGCCGCCGTAGGTGTCGTAGGCCACCGCTTGCTGGCCACGCTCGCACTCCAGCGCGAACTCGCGCGCCATCGTGGTGGTCTGGCGCCACGGGTAGGGGCAGACCTGCGTCATGGCAAGACCGCGGGCGTCTTCACCGAGCGCAGGCAACGCGCCGACCGCGGTGGAGATCGTGTAGACCGGCGCACCGACGAAGTTGCGGTTGGCCTTGACGTAGCCGACCACCGAGGGGCCGACGGCGATCATCAGCACGGCCTGCGGCTGCTTGGCGGCGATCGATTGCGCGGCCACCACGGCGTCGCTGCCGTCGATGCCCATTGCCGCCGTGCCGACCAGCGTCGCGCCCTGGTCCTTGATGGCCTGCTCGGCCACCGGCAGCATGAACTTGCCGAACTCGTTGTTCTGGTAGACCACCGCGATGCGCGCCTTGCCCACCGTCACCAGGTTGCGGATGGAATAGAAGATCTCGTCCTTGAAGCTCGCCTGCGTGGTGAAGAAGTAAGGGTGGTGCTTCATGCGCAGGTTGGGCGCGCCGGTGTACACGCCCACCAGCGGCACCTTCTTTTCGAGCAGCAGGGGCAAGGTGGCGCCGACACCGGCGGTGCTGCCCAGGCCGGTGAGCGCGACGACCTTGTCGCGCTCGATCAGCGTGCCCACGTTTTCGACCGTGCGCTTCGTGTCATAGCCGTCGTCGAGCAGGATCAGCTCGACCTTGCGGCCGTCGATGCCGCCCTTGCGGTTGATCTGGTCGAAGGCCATCTTCTCGCCGGCGAGCACACCCTTGAACGCGCCCGCCACCGGGCCGCTGACCGGCGCACTCTGCCCGATCAGGATCGGCCCTTCCTTGGCCTGCAGCGGCCACGCCGCGCCGGCACCGATGGCGGCCAATGTCGTGCCGAGCATGCGGCGACGGTTGTAGCTGGTTGTCATGTTGCTGGTCCCAACGTTGCAAAGAAAAATCACTCCACGCGCACCCAGGTCTGTGTGCGGCCCAGCAGCGGCATGCCGATGTAGCCGCGCACCTCGAGCTTGGCGCCGCCGTCCACGGGCTTGAGGCGCACCTTGTAGACCTTGCCGTTGTTGGGGTCCAGGATCTCGCCGCCGGCCCAGGCGTCCTCGTCGGCCTGCTTGGTCACGTTGCGCAGAATGGTCAGGCCCAGCAGGCGCTTGTCCTTGCGCTCGTCGCTGCACTTGTCGCACACCGAGTCCTTCTTCGACGCGTCGAACAGCGTCTCGATGCGCCCGCTCAGCTGGCCACCGGCCTCGCTGATGCGCACCAGCGACTTCTCGGTCTTGCCGTCGTCGTCGATCGTCTTCCAGACACCGACCGGGCTGGCCTGAGCCCAGGCGGCGCAAGCGCCGAGGGCCAGGGTCAGGGCTGCGATGGAACGCTTCATGTCAATCTCCTCTTGTGTTTGGGAAGCGCCGGTGCTCCCGCGTGCCGTTTCGGCAGCAGCGCACGATAGTCGCGCGCGCGCGTTCGCACACTGACCGGCCGAGCCAATTGCTTGTCCTGCGCGCCACTTTGGCGGGCGTGATTCCCGTCGACAATCGTCGGCGTCCAATGAACATGCCCGCAGCCCACTCGCCGCCGACCGTGTTGCGCCTGCGCAGCCCGAAAGGACTCACGCTCACGCTGATGGATGAAGGCGCCACCTGGCTGTCTTGCGAGGTGCCGCTGCCCGACGGCTCGTGCCGCGAGGTGTTGCTGGGCTGCGCGACACCGCAGGCTTATGCACGCCAGACCGCCTACCTCGGCGCGACGATCGGCCGCTACGCCAACCGCATCGCGCAGGCGCGCATCGCGCACGACGGACGCGCCTGGTCGCTGGTCCCCAACCCCGGTTCGCGCCATCAGCTGCATGGCGGCCCGCAGGGTTTCCATCGTCGGCGCTGGACGATCGCTGAGGCGAGCGACAGTGTCGCCTGCTTCACCCTCGAGTCGCCCGATGGCGATCAGGGCTACCCGGGGCAGTTGCAGGCGCGTGTGTGCTACCAGCTGCTGGGCGACCATGGCATCGAGATGGACTGTGAAGCGCGGGTCAGTGCGCCCAGCCCGGTCTGCCTCACCAACCACGCCTATTTCAACCTCGACGCCGTCCACGCCGACGTGCGCTCGCACCGGCTGCAGATCGCGGCCGAGCACTATTTGCCGGTCGACGCAGACTTGATCCCGCTCGGGGCCCTGGCGCCTGTGCAAGGCCGCGGCTTCGACTTCCGGCAGCCGAAGACGCTGGCAAAAGACTGGATGCGTGACGCGCAACAGCGGCACGGTGCGGGCTACGACCACGCCTTCCTGCTCGATCGCGACTGTGCGGGATTGCGCTCGCCGGCGGCCGTGCTCAGGGCTGCCGACGCGAGCCTGAGCCTGCGCGTCTACAGCACCCTGCCGGCATTGCAGCTCTATGCGGGCCAGTTCCTCGCCGGCATCGAATCGCGCGATGGCACGCCCTACCCGCCTTGCGCCGGCGTGGCGCTGGAGCCGCAGTTCCTGCCCGACAGCCCGAATCACCCGGAGTGGCCGCAGCCGTCGAGTTGGCTGATGCCGGGTGACACCTACCGGCACACGATCCGGTACGAGTTCGTTGTCGGTTGAAACGCGTCACCACCGTCATACCGGCGAACGCCGGTATCCATTCGTTGCCTTGCGCATCTGCCGGCAGTGGATCCCGGCGTTCGCCGGGATGACGACCTCACTGTCTTGGGCTGACCGTTCGGCAAGAAGCTCGAGCTGAACTTCATCGCTACCCAGGTAGCCGCTGTTCAACCGGCGAAGCAGGCCGCCGCGCAGCCGGGGCTGTCGATCTGAACGGCAAACAGCGCGCCGGCCAGCGGCTCGGCCGCCCGCTGTGCGGGCGTCAAATCGGTGGTCGCGCTGCTGATGAACAGCGTTTGCAGGGTCGGGCCGCCGAACGCGCAGTCGGTGATGTGGCGCGTGGGAAGCTCGACGCGCGCCAGCTCGGCGGCGCTGTCGGGGTCGTGGCATGTGACGCAAGCGCCGCCCCAGTGGGCGATCCACAAGCGCCCGGCGGCGTCGGTGGTCATGCCGTCGGGGTAGCCTTCGCCGCGCGCGAACTGCCGCCACGTGCGCCGGTTGCGCAACGTGCCGTCGGCAGGGTCGGCGTCGAAGGCGAGCGTGCGTGCCTGCACGGTGTCGTTGAAGTACAGCGTGCGCCCGTCGAGTGACCAGGTGGGACCGTTGCTGACGGCAAAGCCGTCGTCGATGCGGGTGCAGCGGCCGTCGGCGTCGTAGCGGTAGAGCGCGCCGGTGGGCGCGCGGCAGGCGGCGTCCATGCTGCCGGCCCAGAAGCGCCCTTGCGCGTCGCACTTGCCATCGTTGAATCGGTTGTCGCGGCGCTCGGGCTCGGGCTCGTGCAGGCGCTGCAATGCGCCGGTGTCGGGGTCAAAGAATGCGAAGCCACGGCGCAGTGTCACCAGCAGCCCCGGCTGCTCGGCGCGCTCGGCCAGCGCCGAGATCTCCTCGTCGAACGGCCAGCTCTCGCGCGCCAGCGTCGCGGGCGTGTAGCGATGCAGGCGCCGCCCCAGGATGTCGACCCAATACAAGGCCTGGCGGCGTTGCGACCACAGCGTTCCCTCGCCCAGCGTGGCCTGCGCCGGCCACACGCAGCTTGCACTGCCGATGGTGCGTGGAGCAGCGCAGGTCATGCACTTGACTCAGTGAGACTCGCGCGGCACGTCGGCGCCGCTGCTGCCGACCAGGAAGTCGAGGTCGGCCCCCAGGTGCGCCTGCTGCACATGCTCGACGTACAGCTTGTACCAGCCGCGCTGCGGCGCCGCCGGTGCCTGCCACTGCGCACGGCGACGCGCCAGTTCGTCGTCCGGGACCTCCAGGTGCAGGCGGCGGCGGGCCACGTCGAGTTCGATGATGTCGCCGTTGCGCACCAGCGCCAGCGTGCCGCCGGCGGCCGCTTCGGGCGAGGTGTGCAGCACCACGGTGCCGTAGGCGGTGCCGCTCATGCGCGCGTCGGAGATGCGAACCATGTCGGTGATGCCCTTATGCAGCACCTTCGGCGGAAGCGGCATGTTGCCCACCTCGGCCATGCCGGGGTAGCCCCGGGGGCCGCAGTTCTTCAACACCATCACGCAGCTCTCGTCAACGTCGAGTGCGGGGTCGTCGATGCGCGCATGAAAGTCCTCGATGTCCTCGAACACCACCGCGCGGCCGCGGTGCTGCAGCAGATGGGCCGACGCGGCCGAAGGCTTGATCACCGCGCCGTCGGGTGCCAGGTTGCCGCGCAGCACGGCGATGCCGGCCGCCGGCATGAAGGGGTCGTTCGGCGTCTTGATCACCTCGCGGTTGTAGCAGGGCGCGTTCGCCACGTTCTCGCCCAGCGTCTTGCCGTTCGCCGTCAGCGCGTCACGATGCAGCAGCGGCGCGATCTCGCGCAGCACCGCCGGCAGCCCGCCCGCGTAGTAGAAGTCTTCCATCAGGTACTTGCCCGAGGGCTGCAGGTTGACCAGGCACGGCACCTCGGCGCCCAGGCGATCCCAGTCGTCGAGCGTCAGTGGCACGCCGATGCGTCCGGCCACCGCCAGCAGGTGGACCACGGCGTTGGTCGAGCCGCCGATCGCCGCATTGGTGCGGATCGCGTTCTCGAACGCATCGCGCGTCAGGATCTTCGACATGCGCAGGTCTTCCTTCACCATCTCGACGATGCGCCGGCCAGTCAGTTGCGCCAGCCGGTTGCGCCGCGTGTCGGCAGCCGGAATGGCGGCGTTTTCCGGCAGCGACATGCCCAGCGCCTCGACCATGCTCGCCATCGTCGAGGCCGTGCCCATGGTCATGCAGCTGCCCTTGGAGCGGTGCATGCACGACTCGGCGGCCGTGAAGTCTTCCTGCGTCATCTCGCCGGCGCGCACCATCTCCGACATCTGCCACACGCCGGTTCCCGATCCGATGTCCTTGCCGCGGAACTTGCCGTTGAGCATCGGCCCGCCCGACAGGCCGATGGTCGGCAGATCGCAGCTGGCCGCCCCCATCAACAGCGACGGCGTGGTCTTGTCGCAACCCATCAGCAGCACCACGCCGTCGATCGGGTTGCCGCGAATCGACTCCTCGACGTCCATGCTCGCCAGGTTGCGAAACAGCATGGCGGTCGGGCGCAGTTGCGTCTCGCCCAGCGACATCACCGGAAACTCGAGCGGAAAGCCGCCGGCCTCGTACACGCCGCGCTTGACGAACTCCGCCAGCTCGCGAAAGTGGCCGTTGCACGGCGTCAGCTCGCTCCAGGTGTTGCAGATGCCGATGATCGGGCGGCCGTCGAGCAAGTCGTGCGGGTAGCCTTGGTTCTTCATCCAGCTGCGGTGCACGAAGCCGTCGCGATCGGTCTTGCCGAACCACGCCTCGCTGCGGCGCAGTGGTGCTTTCTTGGAATCCATGCGGTGATCCTGGTGGGCGTAGGGCGTGGGGCGATGGCCCTTGACGCGGCACATCGTATCAAGGCACATTGATAATAGAAAAATAAATAAATCGACACTTCACATATCCAAGTTGCAATAGATAGAGGACACGCTCATGCCTGAACCCACTTCCCCCGCCTCCGCCGTCGGCCATGCGGTGTACCCGAGCCTGCGTGGGCGGCGCGTGTTCATCACCGGGGGCGGCTCTGGCATCGGTGCGGCCATGGTCAGCGCCTTCGCCGAACAAGGCGCCCAGGTCGCCTTCGTCGACGTTGCCGAGGCGGCCAGCCGCGCGCTCGCCGAACAGGTGGCTGCGGCGGGCCACCCGGCGCCCTGGTGGCAGGTTTGTAATGTGCGCGACGTCGCCGCGCTGCAGCGGGCCATCGACGAGGCCGCCACGGCGCTGGGCGATTTCTCCGTGCTCGTCAACAACGTCGCGAGCGATGACCGGCACACGGTCGAATCGGTCACCCCCGAGTACTGGGACGAGCGCATGGCGATCAATCAGCGGCCGGCCTTCTTCGCGATCCAGGCGGTGGTCCCCGGAATGCGGCGCCTGGGCTCGGGCTCCATCGTCAACCTGGGCTCTACAGGGTGGCAGCGCAACAGCAGCGGCTACCCCTGCTACGCGGTCGCCAAGTCGTCGGTCAATGGGCTGACGCACGGGCTCGCGGGCAGCCTCGGTGCGCACCGCATTCGCGTCAACACGGTGTCGCCCGGCTGGGTCATGACCGAGCGTCAGGTCAAGCTGTGGCTCACGCCCGAGAGCGAGCAGGCGGTGCGACGCGATCAGTGCCTGCCCGACCTGCTGCAACCCGTGCACGTGGCGCGCATGGTGTTGTTCCTCGCCTCCGACGACGCGGCCATGTGCACCGCGCAGGAATTCAAGGTCGACGCGGGCTGGGCTTGAGCCCGTGCGGATTCAGTCCGCTACTGCCGTATCGAACCGGCTGCCGTAGACCGTCACGGCCGAGGCCTTGATGGCCTTGAGCATCACCTTCGCCGCCGGCGACAGCAGCCGGTCGGTGCGCGTGATGATGCCGAAGGCGTCCATGTGGCAGGGCAGCGACATCGGCAGGATGGACACGATGCCGTGGGCCGCGTAGTAGCGCGCGACATCGCTGGCCACGACGCCGACCATGTCGCTCTGCTGAAGCATCTTGGTCATGAAGAGCAAGGCCGAGGTCTCGATCACGTTGACCGGCGCCTCCAGCGAGTCTTCCTGGAACATCAACTCGAACCGGTGGCGCAGCACGCTGCCCGTCGGCGGCACGATCCAGCCTGCACTCACCACGTCGCGCAGGCCGAGGTTGGCCACGTTGAGCAACGGATGGCCGGGCCGGGTGATCGCGCTCACCGGTTCCTCGGTCAGCACCTCGTAGCGCAGGTCGGCCTTGTCGTGCTGCGCAAACAGGCGCGCCACCAGCATGTCCAGCTTGCCCTGGCTCAGGCGCTCCATCAGAACGTCGCTGGTTTCGATCTGCAACGCCACGCGCAAGCTCGGATGCTCCTGCTTCACCAACGCCACTGCGGGTGGCAGCAGCATCAAGCCGGGCGCCGTGATGGCACCGACGCTGACCTGCCCGAAGCGCCCGGCCTTCAGCGCCTCCAGCTCTTCATGCGCCTGGTTCAGGCTGGACAAGGCCACGCGAGCGTGACGGATCATCGTTTCGCCGTACCAGGTGGGGCGCATGCCGCGCGGCAGGCGGTCGAACAGCGACACCTCGAGCACATCCTCGAGGTCCTTCAGCAGCTTCGACGCGGCAGGCTGCGTCATGTTGAGCACCTGGGCCGCGCGATGGATGTTTCCTTCCTCGGCCAAGGCCACCAGCAGCAGCAATTGGCGCGTCTTCAGCCGGGCGCGGATGAACCAATGTGTGTAGTTCGTCATGTGCGGGTTTCCATTGATCCCGAATCGTATATGTACATCCGCCAAATATCTATTAGAAAGTTATCGCTCATCTTCGTACGATGCGCCACCTTGATCCCGCTCTGACCGAGCCCCCGATTTCCGTCATGAGAATCCTCCAGTTCATCGACGACGACACCCGCCCGCGGGCCGGATGCGTGGACGCAGACGGTACGACCGTGCGCCGCCTGGCCTACCGCAGCACCTACGAGTTCGCCCAGGCGGCAATGTCGCGCGGACTCTCGCTCGAATCGCTGGCGGGCACAGTGGCGTCCGAAGCCGGCGTGCCGTACGCCGCACTGCAGGCCGAAGACCGCCTGCTGCCTCCCCTCACGCACCCCGATCCGGCGCACTGCCTGGTGAGCGGCACCGGCCTGACCCACCTGGGAAGCGCCTCGGCGCGCGATGCGATGCATCACAAGCTCGCCGCCGGCGAGGACAGCCTGTCGGATTCGATGCGCATGTTCAAGTGGGGCATGGACGGTGGCCGCCCGGCCGCAGGCAGTGCGGGCGTGCAGCCCGAGTGGTTCTACAAGGGCAACGGCAGCATCGTGGCCGCGCCCGGCGCGCCATTGACGATGCCCGACTTCGCGCTCGATGGCGGCGAAGAGCCCGAACTGGTCGGCCTGTACCTGATCGCGCCCGACGGCGTGCCGTGCCGGCTGGGCTTCGCCATCGGCAACGAGTTCTCCGACCATGTGACCGAGCGCCAGAACTACCTCTACCTCGCCCATTCGAAGCTGCGCATGTGCGCGGTCGGGCCCGAGTTGCGCAGCGGCCCCTTGCCCGATCACCTCGAAGGCGTGAGCCGCATTCGACGCGGCGGCCAGGTGCTGTGGGAGAAGGCGTTCCTCACCGGCGAGGCCAACATGTGCCACTCGATCGCCAACCTCGAGTACCACCACTTCAAGTACGCGGCGCACCGCCGGCCCGGCGACGTGCATCTGCACTTCTTCGGCACGGCCACGCTGAGCTTCACGGACGGCGTGCGCGCCGAACCGGGCGACCGCTTCGAGATCGACCTGCCCGCCCTCGGCGCACCGCTCATCAACCCGCTGGCACTGGCCGAGCGCGGCTTTGCCTGCGGCGACGTGCACCCCTTGTGACTCCACCGGCCATGGCTCAACTGTTCAAGAACTACATCAACGGCCGCTGGGAAAACGGCGTCACCACCGGCGTCAGCGAAAACCCGTCAGACCTCGACGACGTGGTCGGCGAATACGCGCGCGCCGACTCCAACCACACCGAGGCGGCCATCCGTGCGGCCGCCAGCGCCTGCGACGCCTGGGCCCACACCACGCCGCAGCGGCGTGCCGACGTGCTCGACCAGATCGGCAGCGAAGTCCTGGTGCGCAAGGAAGAACTCGGGCAGCTGCTGGCACGCGAAGAAGGCAAGACGCTGCCCGAGGCCGTGGCCGAGGCGGGGCGTGCGGGCAACATCTTCAAGTACTTTGCCGGCGAGTCGCTGCGCAGCGCCGGCGAACGGCTGGCCTCGGTGCGCCCCGGCGTCGACGTGGAAGTCAGCCGTGAGCCGGTCGGCGTGGTCGGCATCATCGCGCCGTGGAATTTCCCGCTGGCGATCCCCGCGTGGAAGATCGCGCCCGCGCTGGCGCACGGCAACTGCGTGGTGTTCAAGCCGGCCGAGCTGGTGCCGGGCTGCGGTTGGGCCCTGGCCGACATCATCAGCCGCGCCGGCGTGCCCGCCGGCGTGTTCAACCTGCTGATGGGCAGCGGCCGCCAGGTCGGGCAGGCGATGGTCGACAGCCCGCTCGTCGACGCCATCAGCTTCACCGGTTCGGTCGCGACCGGCGAGCAGATCCTGCGCGCCACCGCCGCACGACGCGCCAAGGTGCAGCTCGAGATGGGCGGCAAGAACCCGCTGATCGTGCTGGCCGACGCCGACCTCGAGCAGGCCGTCGAATGTGCGCTGCAGGGCTCGTTCTTTTCCACCGGCCAACGCTGCACCGCGTCGAGCCGGCTCATCGTCGAGGCCGGCGTGCACGACCGCTTCGTCGCCCGGCTGCGCGAACGCATGCTCGCACTGCGGGTCGGCCACGCGCTGACGCGCGGCACCGACATCGGCCCGGTGGTGAACCGCAGCCAGCTGGAGCAGAACCAGAGCTACATCGAGATCGGCCGCAACGAAGGCGCCGAGCACGTCGTCGGCGGCGACCTGCTGAGCCGCGAAACCCGCGGCCACTTCATGAGCCCGGCGCTCTTCCTCGCGCAGCCGCAGCACCGCATTGCGCGGGAGGAGATCTTCGGCCCGGTGGCCTGCGTGCTGAAGGCCGACAGCTACGAGCACGCGCTCACGCTGGCCAACGACACGCCGTTCGGCTTGTGCGCCGGCCTCTGCACGACCTCGCTGAAGCACGCCACGCATTTCAAGCGCAACGCCAAGGTGGGCATGGCGATGGTCAACCTGCCCACCGCCGGGGTCGACTATCACGTGCCCTTCGGCGGACGCAAGGGCTCGAGCCACGGCCCGCGCGAGCAAGGCCGCTACGCGGCCGAGTTCTACACCACGGTCAAGACGGCCTACACGTTCGCGTGATCTGAAGCCGCACGCCCACCAGGAGCAGCAACCGAACGCCACTTCCAACCCGACCCGCGGCCGCAAGACCGCATGATTTCACCGACCCACCAAGAGGAGACATTCATGACACTGCAAAGACGCACCTGGCTGGCTGCGCTGGCCATCGCTTCGGTCGCAACGGCTTGGCCGCTGAGCGCCATGGCGCAGAAGAAGATCGTGCTCGGCTTTAGCCAGATCGGCGCGGAGAGCGAGTGGCGCACCGCCAACAGCGAGTCGATCAAGTCGGCCGCCAAAGACGCGGGCATCGAACTGAAGTTCTCCGATGCCCAGCAGAAGCAGGAAAACCAGATCAAGGCGATCCGATCCTTCATCGCGCAGAAGGTCGACGTGATCGCCTTCTCGCCGGTGGTCGAATCGGGCTGGGACACGGTGCTGCGCGAAGCCAAGGCAGCCAAGATCCCGGTGGTGCTGACCGACCGCTCGGTCGACAGCAAGGACACCTCGCTGTACGTGACCTTCATGGGCTCGGACTTCACCGAAGAGGGCCGCAAGGCCGGGCGCTGGCTGCTCGACAAGGTCAAGGGCACGCAGGGCGACGTGAACGTCGTCGAGCTGCAAGGCACGGTGGGCTCGGCGCCTGCCATCGACCGCAAGAAGGGCTTCGAGGAAGTGATCAAGGCCGAGCCGCGCATCAAGATCATCCGTTCGCAGACCGGCGACTTCACGCGGGCCAAGGGCAAGGAAGTCATGGAAGCCTTCCTGAAGGCCGAGGGCCGCAAGATCAATGTGCTCTATGCGCACAACGACGACATGGCGATCGGCGCCATCCAGGCCATCGAAGAAGCCGGCCTGAAGCCGTCGAAGGACATCACCGTCATCTCGGTCGATGCCGTGAAGGGCGCGTTCGAGGCCATGATCGCCGGCAAGCTGGACGTGACCGTCGAATGCAGCCCGCTGCTCGGGCCGCAGCTGATGTCCGCGGTGAAGAGTCTGGTGGCCGGCAAGACCGTGCCCAAGCGCATCGTCACCGAAGAGGGCATCTTCACGATGGAAGTCGCGGCCAAGGAATTCCCGAAGCGCAAGTACTGAAACCGAACCGAAGCAGTCAAGGAGACAAACATGAAAGCGTTCAAATCATTGATCACGGCCCTCGCGCTCGGCGCCGTGGTGCTGGTGCAACCGGCAGCAGCCCAGGACAAAGGCACGATTGCCATTTCGATGCCGACGAAGTCCTCGTCACGCTGGATTTCCGACGGCAACAGCATGGTCAAGTTCTTCAAGGAGAAGGGCTACAAGACCGACCTGCAATACGCCGAGGACGACATCCCGAACCAGCTGGCGCAGATCGAGAACATGATCACCAAGGGCTCGAAGGTGCTGGTGATCGCGGCGATCGACGGCACGACGCTGTCCGACGCGCTGCAAAAGGCTGCTGACAAGGGCATCAAGGTCATCGCCTACGACCGGCTGATCCGCGGCTCGAAGAACGTCGACTACTACGCCACCTTCGACAACTTCCAGGTCGGCGTGCTGCAGGCCGGCTACATCGAGCAGGCGCTCAGCCTGAAGAGCGCGAAAGGGCCGTTCAAGATCGAGCTGTTCGGCGGCTCGCCCGACGACAACAACGCGTTCTTCTTCTACGACGGCGCGATGTCCGTGCTCAAGCCCTACATCGACAGCGGCAAGCTCGTCGTCGGCAGCAAGCAGGTCGGCATGGACAAGGTCTCGACGCTGCGCTGGGACGGCGCGGTCGCGCAGGCGCGCATGGACAACCTGCTCAGCGCCTACTACACCAGCGGTCGCGTCGACGCCGTGTTGTCGCCCTACGATGGCCTGAGCATCGGCATCATCTCGTCGCTGAAAGGCGTCGGCTACGGCACGCCGAAGCAGCCGATGCCGGTGGTGACCGGCCAGGACGCCGAGATCCCGTCGGTCAAGTCGATCCTCGCCAAGGAGCAGACGTCGACGGTGTTCAAGGACACGCGTGAACTTGCCAAGGTGACGGTCGGCATGGTGGACGCGATGCTGAGCGGCAAGACGGTGCCGATCAACGACACCAAGACCTACAACAACGGCGTCAAGGTGGTTCCGTCGTACCTGCTCAAGCCGGTCAGCGTCGACGCTTCCAACTGGAAGCAGACGCTGGTCGGAAGCGGCTACTACACCGAGAATCAGATCAAGTAAGCACCGACCGGCCCACGGAACCGACATGGCTTTGCTTCTCCAATGCCTGCGAGACGTCCGGACCATGTCGGGCGATCTCGACCTGCTTCCTCCAACGGGCAAGAGCCATGCTCTTGGGTCGGGCCGCCTGCCGCGCGGTGGCGATGAACCGGGCGAGGCGTCGTTGCGACCCTCGCTCGCAACCGGCTCGCCTCATGAGTCGGCGGAGGACGCCACTGACCGGGAAGCGACATGACGCACGCCATTCTCGAGATGCGGGGGATCACCAAGACATTCCCCGGCGTCAACGCGCTCGACAACGTCAACCTCGTGGTGCGTGCGGGCGAGATCCATGCCGTGGTCGGAGAAAACGGCGCCGGCAAGTCGACGCTGATGAAGGTGCTGAGCGGCGTCTACCCGTGCGACTCGTATGCCGGCGAGATCCACTTCGAGGGGCAGGAGCGCCGCTTCAGGGGCATTGCCGACAGCGAGAAGCTGGGCATCATCATCATCCACCAGGAACTCGCGCTGGTGCCGCTGCTGTCGATCACCGAGAACATCTTCCTCGGCAACGAACAGGCCCACCGCGGCGTCATCGACTGGGTGGCCTCGCATGCGAAGACGCGCGAGCTGCTGGACAAGGTCGGACTCAAGGAATCCCCCAGCACGCTGATCACCGACCTGGGCGTCGGCAAGCAGCAACTGGTCGAGATCGCCAAGGCCTTGTCCAAGGAGGTCAAGCTGCTGATCCTCGACGAGCCGACGGCGAGCCTGAACGAGAACGACAGCGACGCGCTGCTCGATCTCTTGCTCGAGCTGAAGGCGCATGGCATTTCCTGCATCCTGATCTCGCACAAGCTCAACGAGGTGTCGAAGGTCGCCGATTCGATCACCGTGCTGCGCGACGGCGCGACGGTCGAAACGCTCGACTGCCGCACCGAAGCGGTCAGCGAAGACCACATCATTCGCAACATGGTCGGCCGTGCCATGGCCGACCGCTATCCGAAACGCGAGCCCGACATCGGCAACACGGTGTTCGAGGTCAGGGACTGGCGCGTGCATCACCCGATCCACGCCGACCGCCAGGTGGTCAAGGGCATCGACCTCCACATCAGGCGCGGCGAGATCGTCGGCATTGCCGGGCTGATGGGAGCCGGCCGCACCGAACTCGCGATGAGCATCTTCGGGCGCTCGTACGGCCAGCGCATCAGCGGCAGCGCCTTCCTGCACGGCAAGGAAGTCGACATCGGCAGCATCCAGAAGGCGATCCGCCACGGCATCGCCTACGTGACCGAAGACCGCAAGGGCTACGGTCTCGTCCTCAACGACGACATCTTGCACAACATCACGTTGGCCAACCTCGGCGCCGTATCGAAGGCGTCGGTCATCGACGATGGTGCGGAGTTCGCGGTCGCATCGCAATACCGGCGCCGGCTCAACATTCGCAGCGCCGACGTGTTCCAGCAGGTCGTCAACCTGTCCGGCGGCAACCAGCAGAAGGTGGTGCTGAGCAAATGGCTGTTCGCGCAGCCCGAGGTGCTGATGCTCGACGAGCCCACGCGCGGCATCGACGTGGGCGCCAAGTACGAGATCTACGCCATCATCAACGCGCTGGCCAACGAGGGCAAATGCGTGCTGCTGATCTCGTCCGAAATGCCCGAGCTGCTGGGCATGTGCGACCGCATCTATGTGATGAACGAGGGCGCGTTCGTCGGCGAATTCGCCGCGGCCGATGCGTCGCAGGAAAAGATCATGCGCGCCATCGTGAAGGCCGCAGAAGCAAAGGCCGGAGACTCACAAAATGGCAAATGACATGGCTGCCGCGCCACTCACCATGCAACCCAGGAACTACGCGCGTTTCCTGAAGAGCAACATCCGCGACTACGGCATGCTGCTGTCGCTGGTCGCGATCATGGCGTTCTTCCAGGTCATGACCGACGGCACCTTGCTCAAGCCGCTCAACCTGACCAACCTGGTGCTGCAGAACAGCTACATCGTCATCATGGCGCTGGGCATGCTACTGGTCATCGTGGCCGGGCACATCGACCTGTCGGTCGGCTCGGTGGTCGGGTTCATCGGCGCGCTGGCGGCGGTGATGATGGTGCGCTGGCAGATCCACTTCATCCCCACCGCGCTGGTTTGCCTGGCGGTCGGCGGGGCCATCGGCGCAGCGCAGGGCTACTGGGTCGCGTTCTTCAAGATCCCGTCGTTCATCGTCACGCTGGCCGGCATGCTGGTCTTCAAGGGCCTGACGCTGGCCCTGCTCGAAGGGCAGTCGGTGGGGCCCTTCCCGATCGAATTCCAACGCCTCAGCTCGGGCTTCATTCCCGATGTGTTCGGCGGCACCGAGCTGCGCCTGACCTCGCTGGCGCTCGGCGTGCTGGTTGCCGCGGCGCTGATCGCGCTGAAGCTGCGCGGGCGCGTCGCGCATTCGCGCAGCGGCATGGAGGAGGAGCCGTTCGCGTTCTTCGTGCTGCGCAACCTCGCCTTCGCTGCGGTCATCGTCTACTTCAGCGCCCTGCTCGCCTCATACCGTGGCCTGCCGAACGTGCTGATCGTCATGTTCGTGCTGATGATGGCCTACGACTTCATCACCAAGCGCACGACGATCGGGCGGCGCATCTACGCGCTGGGCGGCAACGAAAAGGCGGCGCGGCTGTCGGGCATCAAGACCGAGCGGCTGTCGTTCTATACCTTCGTCAACATGGGCGTGCTGGCGGCGCTGGCGGGGCTGGTCTTCGCGGCGCGCCTGAACACCGCCACGCCCAAGGCGGGCACCGGCTTCGAGCTGGACGTGATCGCGGCCTGCTTCATCGGCGGCGCGTCGGCCTCGGGCGGCGTCGGCAAGGTAATGGGCGCGGTCATCGGCGCCTTCGTGATGGGCGTGATGAACAACGGCATGTCGATCCTCGGCATCGGCATCGACTACCAGCAGGTGATCAAGGGGCTGGTCCTGCTGGCCGCGGTATTCTTCGACGTCTACAACAAGAACAAGGGCTAGGGCCTGTTCACACTAAATGCACGCCCACGTGACTCAGGAAACGCTCTCCATCGAGGCGCAAAGCGCAGACGTGGTAACTCCCACGTCGAGCATTTGCAACGCTGAGGGAGAGCGTTTCCTGAGATCACCCGAAGGGCCGGTGCCTGGCAGGCCACAGGGCGTCGTTGCGGTCTCGTTGTGTGCCGTATGGCACACGCCTCGTCCACGCCTAGCCCTGTGGCCTGCCAGGCGCCGGCGTGGGCGTGCATTTAGTGTGAACAGGCCCTAACCGATGCCGACGAGCATGGCTGAGCCCGTGCTGGAGTTGGCGGGCATCGACAAGCACTTCCTCGGCGTGCGTGCGCTGGGTGGCGTGGGCCTGCGCCTGTTCGCCGGCGAGGTGCATGCGCTGATGGGCCAGAACGGCGCCGGCAAGTCGACGCTGATCAAGGTGCTGACCGGCGTCTATGCGGCCGACGCCGGCGAGATGCGGCTGGCCGGCCAGCCGATCCGCCCCGAGTCGCCGCTGCAGGCGCAGCGCCTGGGCATCAGCACGGTGTACCAGGAGGTCAACCTGTGCCCGAACCTGTCGGTGGCCGAGAACATCTTCGCCGGTCGTTATCCGCGGCGCGGCGCGCTCGGCGCGTGGCGCATCGACTGGGCCGGCATGAACCGGCGCGCGCGCGAACTGCTGGCGCGGCTCAACCTCGACGTCGACGTCACGCGCGTGCTGGCCAGCTACTCGGTCGCGGTGCAGCAGATGGTCGCCATCGCCCGAGCGCTGAGCGTGTCGTCGAAGGTGCTGGTCCTCGACGAGCCGACATCGAGCCTCGATGAAAACGAAGTGCAGCGGCTGTTCGCGGTGCTGCGCCAGCTGCGCAGCGAGGGCCTCGCGATCCTCTTCGTCACGCACTTTCTGGAGCAGGTGTATGCCGTCTCCGACCGCATCACCGTACTGCGCAACGGCGAGCTGGTCGGCGAGTACGCGGCGCGCGAGCTCGGCCCGGCGGCACTGATTGCCGCGATGGTCGGCCACGAGCTGGACTGCGCTGTCTGCGTCGATACGGCGCCTCGCGCGGCCGACGACGGCGCGGTGCCCTTGCTGCAGGCCAGCGGCATTTCACAGCTCGGCCAGCTGCAGCCGGTCGACCTCAGCCTGCGCCCGGGCGAGGTGCTGGGCCTCGGCGGCCTGCTGGGCTCGGGCCGCACCGAGCTGGCGCGCTTGTTGTTCGGGCTGGCCCCGGTCGATGAAGGCGAGCTGCGCATCGAAGGCCAGGCGACCCGCCTGGACAGCCCCGCCGACGCCGTTCGGCACGGCATCGGCCTGTGCCCGGAAGATCGCAAGACCGACGGCATCGTGGCCGAACTGTCGCTGCGCGAGAACATCGCGCTCGCACTGCAGGCGCGCCTCGGGCTGCGGCGCAGCCTGTCGCGCGAGCAGCAGACGGCGCTGGCCGAACGCTTCGTCGCGGCGCTCGGCATCAAGACCTCGAGCGTCGACACGCCGATCGGCCTGCTCTCCGGGGGCAACCAGCAGAAGGCCTTGCTGGCGCGCTGGCTGGCCACCGACCCCAAGCTGCTGATCCTCGACGAGCCAACACGCGGCATCGACGTGGCGGCCAAGCAGGAAATCATGGACGAGATCCTGCGGCTGGCCAAGGCCGGCATGGCAGTGCTGTTCATCTCGTCGGAGATGAGCGAAGTGGTGCGCGTGTCGCACCGCATCGCCGTGCTGCGCGACCGCCGCAAGGTCGGCGAGCTGCCGGCCGGCAGCAGCGAGCAAGCCGTCTACCACCTGATTGCGGCGGACGCATGACACACGGCTCTCGCCCCGCATGGACCGCCCACCGGCTGCTGTGGCCGCTGGTCACGCTGGCCCTGCTGCTCGCCGCCAACGCCGCGTTCAACCCGAGTTTCCTGCACCTCGCCTGGCGCGACGGCCACCTGTACGGCAGCCTGATCGACATCCTCAACCGCGCCGCTCCGCTGATGTTGGTGTCGCTCGGCATGACGCTGGTGATCGCCACGCGCGGCATCGACATCTCGGTCGGCGCGGTGGTGGCGATCGCGGCGGCGCTGGCGGCCTGGATGATCGGCGGCGCGCTGGTGATGAACGACGGTGTGCCCACGCACGTGAGCCGCTTTCCGATGCCGGTGGCAATCGTCGCGGCGCTTGGCGCGGCGCTGCTGTGCGGCCTGTGGAACGGGCTGCTGGTGGCGCGCGTGGGCATGCAGCCCATCATCGCCACGCTGATCCTGATGGTGGCCGGCCGCGGCATCGCGCAGTTGATCACCGGCGGGCAGATCATCACCATCTACTACGCGCCGTTCTTCTTCATCGGCAGCGGCTACCTGCTCGGCCTGCCGTTCGCGCTGTTCATCGCCGCGGCGACTTATGCGCTGCTGCATTTCGCCATGAGCCGCAGTGCACTCGGCCTGTTCATCCAGGCGGTGGGCATCAACCCATCGGCGGCCCACGTGGCCGGCGTGCGCGCGCGCCGCATCATCGTCTGCGTGTACGCCTTTTGCGGGCTGTGCGCCGGCGTGGCGGGGCTGTTGATCAGCTCCAACGTGAAGAGCGCCGACGGCAACAATGCCGGCCTGCTGCTCGAGCTCGACGCCATCCTCGCGGTCACGCTGGGCGGCACCGCGTTGACCGGCGGTCGCTTCAGCCTGGCCGGCAGCGTGATCGGTGCACTGATCATCCAGACGCTCACCTACGCGATCTACTCGCTCGGCGTGCCGCCCGAGATCAACATGGTGGTCAAGGCGGCGGTGGTGTTCGCCGTGATGCTGCTGCAGTCGAGCGAATTCCGCGCCAGCGTGCGCGGCCTCGCGCAACGCGCACCCGCCAGGGTGGTGCGGAGATGAGCCACCCCCGCCGTCATCCCGGCGAACGCCGGGATCCACTGCGGCGATGGATCCCGGCGTTCGCCGGGATGACAGCGCGTGCCAGGGAGGATGCCCAATGAGCTCGAACCTGAGCCTGGCGCGCCCCGCATCCGCAGCATCGCCGACTGCGTCGCAGCGGCCGCGCCTGCGCTTCGATGCGAAGTTCCTGCCGCTCGCCGCCACCCTCACGCTGTTCATGCTGATGGCGCTGCTGGGCTCGGTGTTCTACACCGGCTTCTTCTCGCTGCAGGTGTTTCTCAACCTGCTGATCGACAACGCCTTCCTGTGCGTCGTCGCGGTGGGCATGACCTTCGTGATCCTGTCGGGCGGCATCGACCTGTCGATCGGTTCGGTGATCGCGCTCACCACGATGGTGTCGGCCGCGCTGCTCGAGAAGCAGCACTGGAGCCCGGCGCTGGTGATCCCGACGGTCCTGCTGATGGGCACGCTGTTCGGCGCCTTGATGGGCTGGCTGATCGAGCGCTTTCGGCTGCAGCCCTTCATCGTCACGCTGGCCGGCATGTTTCTCGCGCGCGGGCTGTGCTACCTGATCAGCATCGACTCCATCAGCATCACCGACCCGTTCTACACCGCGGTGTCGCAGCTGCGCATCCCGGTGTGGGCCGATGCGTCGCTGTCGGTGAGCGCGCTGATCGCGCTCGCGGTGGTGGCGCTGGCCGTGTTCGTCGCGCACTACACGCAGTTCGGCCGCACGATCTACGCCATCGGCGGCAGCGAGCAGTCCGCGCTGCTGATGGGGCTGCCGGTTCGTTCGGCGCTCGTCGGCGTCTACACGTTGAGCGGCTTCTGCTCGGCGTTGGCCGGCGTGGTGTTCACCTTCTACATGTTGTCGGGCTACGGGCTGCACGCGATGGGGCTGGAGCTCGACGCGATCGCCGCCGTGGTGATCGGCGGCACGCTGCTCAGCGGCGGCGTCGGCTACGTGGTCGGCACGCTGTTCGGCGTGTTGATCCTCGGCATCATCCAGACGCTGATCATGTTCGACGGCAGCCTGAGCTCGTGGTGGACGCGCATCGTCATCGGCACGCTGCTGTTCGTGTTCTGCCTGCTGCAGCGCGCGTTCGAAGCGCGCCGCAAGGGATCGCGGTGAGCTTGAACACAGCATGACACCCGCATTGATCGGCATCGACTGGGGCACGACGCACCGCCGCGCCTACCTGCTCGATGCGCGCGGCCACTTGCTGGCAGAAGCGAGCGACGCGCAGGGCATGCTCGCGTGCCAAGGGCGCTTTCGGCCCGCGCTCGACTCGCTGCTGCAGGAGTGGCCCGAGGCCGGCGCCGATGTGCCGGTGCTGATGTCGGGCATGGTCGGCGCGGCCACCGGCTGGCAAGAAGCGCGCTATCTCGACGCCGGCACGCCGCTCGTCCAGCTGGCGCAGCAGCTCGTTGCCGTTCGCGACGCGCCACCCGGGCGGCGTTGGGCCATCGTGCCCGGCTACTGCATTCGCGACGCGGGCGGCCGTGTCGACGTGATGCGTGGCGAAGAGACCCAGTTGCTGGGCGCGCTCACGCTCGGCCATGGCGACGGCTGGTATGTGCTGCCCGGCACCCACAGCAAATGGGTGCGCGTGGACGGCGGCCGCGTCAGTGCACTGCGAACCTACATGACCGGCGAGCTGTTCGCGCTGCTCACGCAGCACGGCACCCTCGCCAGCGTGGCCGGCGGCGCAGCGCCCGATGCCCTTGAAGCGTTCGCGCAGGGGCTGACGGCTGCCGGCGGGGCCGCGTTGTCGCACGCCTTGTTCACCTGTCGCGCTCGCGTGGTGAGCGGCGACATGCCGGCGCTGCACGCGCGCTCCTATCTGTCGGGCCTGCTGATCGGCGCCGAGTGGTGCGACGCATTGCGCGCGCCCGAGCCGCTGCGCCACGTCAGCTTGATCGGCAGCGCGCAGCTCGCGAACAGCTACGCCGTCGCCGCGAAACACCATGGCTGCGACGTCACGGTGCTCGACCCGCGCGAGATCTACCTGGCCGCGCTGAATGCATTGGGGAACCCATCGCGATGAACGCACGAGACCTGTCGCTGCCGCTCGTCGCCATCCTGCGGGGCTTGCAGCCGGCCGAAGTGCAGCCGCTTGGCAGGGTGCTGTTCGACGCCGGGTTCCGGATGCTCGAGGTGCCGCTCAACCGGCCCGGCGCGCTCGAATGCATCGCCGCGTTGCGCGCCATCGCGCCCGCGGGCTCGCTGGTCGGCGGCGGCACGATGCTCAGCGTCGCCGATGTCGAGAACGTGCACGCAGCGGGCGGCCAATTGATGGTCGCGCCGAACTGCGACCCGGCAGTGATCCGGCGCGCCGCGGACTTGGGGCTATGGTGCGCACCGGGCATTGCCACGCCAACCGAAGCCTTCATGGCACTGCGCAGCGGTGCCCACGCGCTGAAGATCTTTCCCGCCGACATGGTGGGCTTCGAGGGGCTGGTCGCACTGCAGTCGGTGCTGCCGCAGCACACGCCCCTGTGGCCGGTCGGCGGCATCACCCCGGACAGCCTCGCTCCGTGGCGACATGCCGGCGCCACCGGGTTCGGCATCGGCAGCCAGCTGTACCAGCCTGGGGTTTCGGCCCAGGCGCTCTCGGCACGCGCACGCGTGTTCGGCGAGGCGTGGCAGATCGCCGCCCGAGGCGAAGCGCTCGGCTGACGTGGTCTCAAGCGGCTGAGCGTCTCAACACCCACCGCTTCCGCACCACCCCCCAATTCCATCCTGGGGATGGTCGCGCCCGGGTCATCGGTCTCCAATGCACGCGCAGTCGAGCACTTCATCCACGGAAGGGGAGAGCCATGAACCAGTGCGCCAGCCGCGACATCTTCTTGCAGATCGAACCGCTCGCCGATTACAGCCCCCTGGCACCCCTGCTTTGCGCGCGGCGCTACGGCCGCGACTGCCAGTTCAACGAAGGTCATGAACTCGGCCGCATCCCCGCCGAGGAAATCCTCGAGGCCCGGGTCGACGCGCTGGTCTACCGCGAGTACCTCGATGCCGACTACACGGTTCCGAACACCGCGCCGCTGGTGCCTTCGGACAGCGCCGAGCCGCCCTGGGACCGCCGCGTGCCGAGCGCGATCATCTGGGCCAAGCCCGGCGAGCGCCTGCGCATCCACGTGCGCAACGCCGACCCGCACGACTGCCACAGCCTGCATGTGCACGGCCTGCGCTACGGCATCGACTCCGACGGCGCGTGGCCGCGTGGCGTGGCCACCAAGGATGGCCGGCGCAGCGACGAGATCCTGCCCGGCCAGACCTGGACCTACGTGTTCGACATCACCGAGCAGATGGTCGGCGCCTGGCCGTTTCACGACCATGTGCGCCATGTGCAGATGAACATCAACCGCGGCCTGCTCGGCGGCCTCATCGTGCGCGACCCGCGCGCGACCCGGGTCGACCACGAGGTGCCGATGTTCTTTCACGTGATGGCCGGCTCCAGCGGCAGCGTGCAGTTCGAGAGCTCGATGCTCTCGCACCTGGACGTGTTCAAGTTCAAGTTCCTGGTGGCCGACCAGGTCACCGACTACATCTGCCGCATCCACGGGCCCAGCATGGCCGGGCGGGTGCGCGTGGTGGCCGGCGCGCCCGGCCCCGCGGCGAACGTGAAGATCGAGGACAACAAGTTCACGCCGGCCGACATCACCATCACCGCCGGCACCGAAGTCATCTGGACCAATGCCGGCGACAACCAGCACATCGTGTTCTCCGGCGGCGGCGGCAAGGCGAGCTTCTGCCTCAACGGCCGCGCCTTCGTCGGCAACACGCCGATCATCACGGCGAACTCGGGCGAGACGATTCGCTGGTACCTGTTCAACCTCGACGTCGGCAGCATGTGGCACAACTTCCACCCGCATGCCTCGCGCTGGCAGATCCCGTCGCCGCCCGGCGGCGCGAGCGACGTGCATGCGCTGAGCCCGGTCGAAACCTTCATCGTCGATACCGAGGTGCCGCCCGCGCTGCGCCTGCCCTGCGAGCTGGAGCAGCTGCAGTGCTGCCCGCCGGCCGACGCCTGCCTCACCGAGCTGTGCGCCGACTTCCTGTTCCACTGCCATGTCGAAGAGCACATGATGGCCGGGCTCGTCGGCCTGATCCGCGCCAGGCAGAAGATCTGGATCACCGACGCGGTGCTCAAGCAGACCAACCTCGTGCTGCCGCTGGGCTGCTGCGACAACGAATGCGCGCCGGTGGACTTGTCGCGCTGCATGGTGCGCAAGCCGCAGCCGCCGCGGCCTCAGCCGCCGACGCATGGCGACAACCCGATGCTGATGGCCATGCCGGCCGGTGAGGGCGTGCCCGAGCATGTGGTGCAGATGCAGCCGCACGCGCACACCTTGGAGGCGATGGTGCACGAGCACGAGTTCGAGCCGGTGGTGGTACCCGCCACCGGCCCGGTCGACGCCGTGGCCGCCGCGAAAATCGGCTACTGGGAGCTGCTGCCCTGCGAACTGCCGGTGCTCGCGGTGCATGCCGCGCTGATGCACACCGGCCGAATCGTGTTCTTCGCCGGCAGCGGCAACGACGATCTCTACACCACCGGCTTTCGCAGCGCCGTCTACGACTACGAGAACGGCACGATGACGATGCCGAACACGCCGACCGACGTGTTTTGTGCCCACCAGTCCTTCCTGCCCGACGGGCGCTTGCTGGTGGCCGGCGGCACCGAACGCTACGACCCCTTCGTCGGGCTGAAGACGGCCTTGCTGTTCGACCCCGCCACCGAACAATGGACCTTCGTTCACCCGATGAAATGGGGCCGCTGGTACCCGGCCCTGATCACGCTCGGCGACGGCCGCGTGATGGCCACCTCGGGCGGCGGCAGCCCGGAGGACGAGATCTACAGCAACCCGACCGGCTGGTCGATTGCCGGGCCCGGCATCGGCTGGCCGCTGTACCCGCACCTGAACCTGCTGGCCGACGGGCGCGTGTTCCATTCCGGCATGCGCCTGGGCGGCTCTGGCATGTTGCCGGGCTTCCTGACCCCCGCCACCGGCGCCTACGCGCCGCTGCCCGCCGCGGCCATTCCCGCCAGCTTCAACTTCGGCGCGCGCGACCAGGGCGCCACGGTGCTGCTGCCGCCGGCGCAGATGCAGAAGGTGATGGTGATGGGCGGCGGCAGCCCGAGCATCAACGCGGTGCACATCATCGACACCGATGCGCCTTCGCCGCACTACGTGGCCGCACCATCGATGCTGCGCAACCGCGTTCACGTCAACGCGGTGATCCTGCCCGACCGCACCGTCGTCGCCACCGGCGGCAGCGGCATCGCCGAGAACGCGCTCACCGCGTCCACCGAAGCCGAGATCTACGACCCCGTCACCAACAGCTGGACCACCGGCGCGCGCGCACGCGTGCCGCGCATGTACCACTCGATCGCGTTGCTGCTGCCCGACGCGCGCGTGCTCACCGCAGGCTCGAACCCAAGCCGGCGCAACGACGAGATGCGGCTCGAGGTCTACCACCCGCCCTACCTGTTCCGCGGCCCACGGCCCTGCATCGAGAGCGCACCGAGCGAACTGACGCTGGGCGACTCGTTCACCGTGCACATTCCCGACACGGCGGACATCAAGTGGCTGAGCCTGGTGCGGCCGATGGCGACCACGCATTCCTGCGACAACGAGCAGCGGCTGATCGACATCACGTTCAGGCGCGGTGGCGTCTGCAAGCTGGTCGCGCATCTGAGCGACAACGCGAACCTCGTGCCGCCCGGCCACTACATGCTGTTCGCGGTGAACCAGCGCGGCGTGCCGTCGATGGCGCACTGGGTGCGCGTGAAGTCGAAGCTGGAGAAGATTCGCACGGTGAAGATCCACCCGGCGATCGGCATCGCGCGCGTCGGCAACAGCCCGAACGAGTTCTTCGTCGGCCCGGAGATCCCCGGCGACAGCACGCCGCCGGCCGGTGGCTACAAGGACAAGAGCCATCGCGTGAAGCGCCAGGCTGCGCGCTTTCGCCTGTTCGGCTACGACGAGCATGGCAATCTGGTGCAGGAGCTGGATGCCAAGGACGCGAACATCCGTTGGACCGTTCACCTTGCCAACAAGAAGGCGGCCGGACCGCGCTTCGAGGGCCTGAAGCAAGGCACGCCGCCGCGCAACGCGGGTGTCGCCGATCGCAAGACGCTCATCATCGAGCCGGGCGCGCGCTCGATCAGCGGGCCCTCGCAAGCGGCGAGCTTCGACAACGGCAGCTTCCTCGGCACCAAGGTGCCGCTCGGCGAGATCCGCACTGACGAGCAGGGCCGGCTGCTGGTGCTCGGCGGCTTCGGCCACTCGGCCTCGCCCACTCACGCGCCGATCACCACCTTCGCCAACAACGACGGCTGGCACGACGACGTGTCCGACGGACCGGTCAGCGCCACGGTCGAGCTGCACGGCATCAACCAGACGCTGCACGCAGTCGGTGCCTGGGCCATCGTCGGCCCGCCGAAATTCGCGCCGGCGATCGAGAGCATCACCACGCTGTACGACGTGCTGCTGCAAACGGCCGTCGACAAGCTCGGCCTCGCACTGCCCGAGCAGCCCTCGTTCACCCGCGACATCTACCCGCTGCTTGCGCGCGTGACGCAGATGAAATGGGTCAGTGCGCTCTCCGGTTCGGCCCACAAGACCTTGGCCGCGATACTGCCGCCGCCCGGGCCCGACGCGGTGCGCGCGGCAATCTTCGAACGCCTGCTCAACCCGAACGACGGTTCGGGCGGCGACATGCCGATGATCTGGTCCGACCACTACGGCATGCAGGCCGACGAACGCGCCGCACCGCGTGCCAAGGCCGAGATGCACGAGGCCGAGAACCAGCCGGTCACGCGCATCCAGTACCGCATGCTGGCGCAGTGGAAAGACGGCGATTTCGTCAACGACTGGAACGGACCTCCGGCGCCAAGCGCCGAGATCACTCCTGCCGGCCTGGATCGGGCCGCGCTGCAGAGCTGCGTCGGCGGGGCGTTCTACCCCGGCATCGAGGCCGGCTGGCTGATGCGCGACGTGCTCCAGTTCGACGAACCGTTCCGGCTCTCGCACGCCACGCTGTCGGCCGGCGAGATCACGCAGCAGATGTCGGTGCCGTGGCAGTCGGACTTCAACGACTGCCAGTACGAAGAGCCGCTCGCCTGGTGGCCGGCACAGCGGCCCGACGACGTGTTCGTCGGCAGCAGCGACACGCCGCTGAAGTGGACCCGCGGCATCGTCGACAGCCCGGAGGACATGATCAAGCGCTGGCATCAGCTGGGCTTCGTGGTCAAGGACGGGGCGCGCTTCGTCGAGAGCGAACGCAAGGACAAGGACTGATGCGTCGCCCGTCATCCCGGCGAACGCCGGGATCCACTCGTGCCGTGTCCACGCCTTCGCGCGGTGGATCCCGGCGTCCGCCGGGATGACAGATGTCGCTGACCGCCAACACCTTCGACGTCGCCATCATCGGCGCAGGCCCGGCCGGCTGCGCCACCGCGCTGGCCCTGCGCCGGCTGGGCCGCAGCTGCCTCGTCGTCGAGCGCTCGCACCCGACACAAGTGCGCATCGGCGAAACCCTGCCTCCGGCCGCGCGCCGGCCGCTCGCGGCCTTGGGGGCATGGGACAGCTTTCTCGCCGCCGCCCACCTGCCATCGGTGGCGATCCGTTCCACCTGGGGCAGCGCCGAGACCCGCGAGCGCGACTTCATCTTCGACCCCTACGGAAACGGCTGGCATCTGGATCGCGGCCGCTTCGATGCCATGCTGGCCGAGCAGGCGCAAGCCGCCGGCGCCGACCTGCGCAGGCCCGCGAGGCTGCTGCGCGCGAGCGCCGACACGCCCGGCGCGTGGACCTTGCACGTCGCCACCGGCGCCGCGTGCGACGTGTTCCGGTCGAGATTCGTCGTCGACGCGACCGGGCGTGCCGCGTCCTTCGCCCGCCAGCAAGGCGCCACGCGAACGGCGCACGACCATTTGATCGGCGTCGTGGCGCGCTACCGGCCCACCACCTCACAAGCCGTCGAAGCGGGCTTCATGCTGTTGGAGGCGACGCGCGGCGGCTGGTGGTACGGCGCACCGCTGCCCGATGCGCGCCTCGTCATGACCTTGATGACCGACCACGACCTGCACGCGCGTGGCGTGCGCGAGTTCGAGGCCTCATTGATGCAAACCGAACACGCCGCGCGCCGCGTTCAGGGCTTCGCTCTCGAAGGCCGACCTCGCCCGACACCAGCCCACAGCGCCTGCCTGGCGCCGGTGTGCGGCGCGCAGTGGCTTGCGGTCGGTGACGCAGCGGTCTCCTGCGATCCGCTGTCCGGTCAGGGAATCATGAAAGCGCTCGACATGGGGATGCTTGCAGGCCGAACGATCAGCTCGCACCTCGCCGGCGATGCGACGGCGATGCGCGACTACCAAGCGAAGGTCCGCAGCGACTTCGAACGGTACCTTGCAATGCGCGACGCCTACTATTCAAGCGAAACGCGCTGGGCCGATTCGCCCTTCTGGCGCCGTCGCCTGTTCGCGCGGCAGCCGCTTCGGGAGCAAGGCCATATCGCCCCCGCCAAGAATTGGTAGCGCTCAACCCTTGACCGCCCCCGCCTTCAGCCCGGTGATGATCTGCCGCGCCGGCATGCGGCGGCTCGTCGCTCACCCCGCCGCCGTGTAGGCGGTCTTGACCGTCGTGTAGAACTCGCGGGCGTATGTGCCCTGCTCGCGCGGACCGTAGCTGGACCCCTTGCGGCCGCCGAAGGGCACGTGGTAGTCCACGCCCGCCGTCGGCAGGTTGACCATCACCATGCCGGCCTGTGCATGCTGCTTGAAGTGCGTGGCGTACTTCAGCGAGGTGGTGCAGATGCCCGAGGACAAACCGAACTCGGTGTCGTTGGCCATCGCCAGCGCCTCGTCGTAGCTCCTCGCGCGGATCACGCTGGCAACCGGGCCGAACACCTCTTCGCGGTTGATGGTCATCGCCGGCGTGGTGTCGGTGATCAGCGCCGGAAGCTGGAAGAAGCCAGTGGTTTCGCGCTGCACCACCTCGCCGCCACAGACGACGCGGCCGCCTTCGTGGCGCGCGATCTCGACGTACTTCAGGTTCTGCGCCAGCTGGCGATCGTCGACCACCGGGCCGATGTCGGTGCCGGCCTTCAGGGCATGGTCGACCTTCAGCGTGGCGAGCTTGGTGGCCACGGCCGCAACGAAGCGATCGTGGATGTCGTCGGTCACGATGATGCGGCTCGATGCGGTGCAGCGCTGGCCGGTGGAGAAGTACGCGCTCTGCACGGCGGCGTTGAGGGCAACGCCGAGGTCGGCGTCGTCAAGCACTACCAGCGGGTTCTTGCCGCCCATCTCGCACTGCACCTTGGCGCCGCGCGCGGCACAGGTGGCGACGATGCGTCGGCCGGTCGCCACCGAGCCGGTGAAGCTGATGGCGTCGATGCCCGGAGAGTTCACCATCGTGTTGCCCACCTTGGATCCCGGCCCCATGACCAGGTTGAACGCACCCCTGGGCAGCGCGGTGCGGCTGATGATCTCGGCGATCGCCCACGAACTGGCCGGCACCAGCTCGGCGGGCTTGAACACCACGCAATTGCCGAAGGCCAGCGCGGGCGCGATCTTCCACGCCGGTATGGCGATGGGGAAGTTCCACGGCGCGATCAGGCCGACCACGCCGAGCGCTTGGCGAAACACCTCCACGCCGACACCGGGGCGCACCGACGCCATCACCTCGCCACCCACGCGCAGCGCCTCACCGGCGAAGAACTTGAAGATCATCGCCGCGCGCACGGTCTCGCCGATGCCTTCGGGCAAGGTCTTGCCTTCTTCGCGTGAGAGCATGCGGCCCAGCTCGTCCTTGCGGGCGAGGATTTCCGTGCCGACCGCGTCGAGAACGTCGAAGCGCTGCTGCGGTGTGCTCTGGCTCCACGCTGGAAAGGCAGCGCGCGCCGCGGCGATGGCTGCCTCGGTCTGCGCCTCATCGGCCTGCGCGTAGTGGCCGATGACGTCGGTGGTGTCCGACGGGTTGATGTTGGGCAGCGTGCCGGCGCCGGCCACCCACTCGCCGTTGATGAGATTGTTGAAGGTGTTCATTGTCAGTTTCCCCAGCGCAATACGATCGGATCCAGGCGCCGCGCCGTCTCGATCAGCCCGGCCCGCGTGGCCGGGTGCATGTCGGAGAACGGATGGCGCGGCGCGGCGCAGGCAATCACGCCGCCCTCCTTCATCAACGCCTTCGCGGCCAGCAACCCGCATTGCCGGTTCTCGAAATTGATCAGCGGCAGCCAGCGCTGGTAGGCGGCCGCGGCCTCCTCGCGCCGGCCGGCGACGTAGGCGTCGATGATGCTGCGGATGCCGTCCGGATACGCGCCGCCGGTCATCGCGCCGGTGGCACCGGCGTCGAGGTCGGGCATCAGCGTGATCGCTTCCTCACCGTCCCACGGCCCTTCGATCGCATCACCGCCCAGGCGGATCAGCTCGCGCAGCTTGGACGCGGCGCCGGGTGTTTCGATCTTGAAGTACGCAACCTGTTCGATCTCTTTGGCCATGCGCGCCAGGAACGCTGCCGAGAGCGTGGTGCCGCTCACCGGCGCGTCCTGGATCATGATCGGAATGTCGATGGCGTTCGACAGCGCAGTGAAGAACTCGAAGGTCTTGTCTTCGGGAACACGGATGGTCGCGCCGTGGTAGGGCGGCATCACCATCACCATGGCCGCGCCCATGTCCTGTGCGCGGCGGCTGCGCTCGGCGCAGACCTTCGAGCTGAAGTGCGTGGTGGTCACGATCACCGGCACGCGGTGGGCCACATGCTCGAGGATCGTGCGCGTCAAGACCTCGCGTTCATCGTCGGACAGCACGAACTGTTCCGAGAAATTGGCCAGGATGCAGATGCCGTTGGAGCCGGCATCGATCATGAAGTCGATGCAGCGCTTCTGGCTCGCGAGATCGAGTTCACCGGATTCGGTGAAGGTGGTTGGCGCCACCGGGAACACGCCTCGCAAGCGTGCGGTTCTTGGAGTCGTCATGGCGCTCACTCGATGATGTTGAACTGGCCGAGGTACTCGGTCTTCAGCGTCAGCCCCAGGCCCGGCTTGTTGTCGTCGAGCTGCAGGAAGCCGTTCTCGGCCACCGGGTCCCCGTCGAAGATGTAGTAGAAAAGTTCGTTGCCGACCTCCACGTCGTGGATCGGAAAGTACTCGCTGATCGGCGCGTTCAGGCTGCTCATCGTCAGGTGGTAGTTGTGCATCTGGCCGGCATGCGGGATCACCGGCACGCTGTAGGCCTCGCACAGCGCATTGATCTTGTGGGCCATCGTGATGCCGCCCACGCGATTGGTGTCGTACTGCACGACCGACACCGCCTTCTTGTCGAGCAGTTGCTTGAAGCCGTAGAGCGTGAACTCGTGCTCACCGCCGGAGATGGGAATGCTGGTGAGCCGGTTCAGCTCGGCATAGCCGTCGATGTCGTCGGCAATCACGGGCTCTTCGAGCCAGCGCGGCTGGTACTTCTCGAGCTTGGGGAGCATGCGCTTGGCGTACTCGAGGTTCCAGCCCATGTAGCACTCGAGCATCATGTCGTTGTCGTCACCGATGACCTCGCGCAAGGCCTCCACCGCCTTCAGGTTCTCGACCACGCCCTGCTGCCCATGGGCTGGCCCATAGCCGAAACGCATCTTGAAGGCCCGAAAGCCCTGGTCGAGAAATTTCTTCGCCTCCGCCTGCATCTCCTTCAAGTCGGTGCGGTAGAGCTTGGAGTAGTAGCAGGGAATCTTCTCCTTGGTGCGCCCGCCCAGCAGCTTGAACACCGGCTTGCCCACCGACTTGCCGAGGATGTCCCAGATGGCGATGTCGACGCCGGAGATCGCCGCCATTCCCACGCCCTTGCGGCCCCAGGCATGCGTGGCGCGGTACATGCGCTGGTTGAGGTATTCGTAGTCCCAGGGGTCCTGCCCGATCACCAGCGGCGCCAGGTACTCGTCGATGATGGCCTTGGCAATGCGCGGCGCCAGCGCCACGTTGCCCAGGCCCAGGATGCCGTCATCGGTTTCGACTTCCACCACCGTCCAGCCGTGGAAGCGGAAGGTGTTCATCGTGTCCTTGCCCGCGGCGTGCCGGTTGGCCTTGTTGTCGTACACCAGGTCCATCGCGTTGGAGCAGAAGTTGCCCTGCGGCGGAACGGTCTTGCCCTTCCATTCGAAAACGCGGGCGCGGACGGATTTGATCTTCATGGCGTGGCTTTCACTGAGGTTGACCGAAGAGGGACTGGCCGTCGCGATAGGCGTGACCCATGCGGCAGGCGATGGCAAAGGCGTTGGCGGTGGCATCGACGTTGGCCTTGCCCAGGCCTGCGATGTCGTAGGCGGTGCCGTGCGCCGGCGTGGTGATGGGGATCGGCAGGCCGCCCTGCACCGTGACACCTTGCGAGAAGCCCATCAGCTTGATCGCGATCTGGCCCTGGTCGTGGTACATGGTCACGATCGCGTCGAGCTCGCCGTCGCGGGCCTTGAGAAAGATGGTGTCGGCGGGGAACGGGCCGACCACCGGCAGGCCACGTGCATTCAGCTCGCGCACTGCGGGCTCGATGATGTCGATCTCCTCGCGGCCGCAAGTACCGCCGTCACCGTTGTGCGGGTTGAAGCCGGCCACCGCCACGCGCGGCGTGGCCACCCCGTCGGCCTGCAGCGAGCGGTAGATCAGCGTGGCGGCATCGACGACGCGCTGCTTGTCCAGGTACTTGGGCACGTCCTTCAAGGGCACGTGCGACGAGATGCGCGAGGTCCACAGCCCGTGCAAGGTGTTGAACTCGCAGAAGTAGCCCGTGACGCCGAGGTGCGCGGCGAAATGGTGCAGCTCGTCCTCGTGCCTCAGTCCGCCCTGCTTCATCGCGTGCTTGTTCAGCGGCGCGAAGCAGATCGCGTCGATCTCGTGCGCGAGCGCGGCGTCCATGCAGCGGTCGAGCACCGCGAGCACCGAGGCGCCGCCGGCGGCATCGGCACGGCCGCGATGCACCTGCTGCGGCTGCACGGTGTCCACGCCCACGAATGCCGGCGTGGCCGGGTCGGCGCGCCGGCGCACCGCTGCCAGCGACGCGATCGGCACGGTCGGCGTGAGCAGCCCGGCCACGCGCTGCCCCTCTTCCCACAGCCAGGCGTCACCCACCAGCACCACATTGGCCTGTGCCATCAGGTCGCAGCGAGACAGCAGTCGCGCGATCAGCTCGGGGCCGATGCCGGCGGGGTCGCCCAACGTAAGTGCAACGACGGGTTTGTCGGGGGAATGGTTCATGGTCACCTCAATCGAGCTTGATTCCGCGTTTCTTGACGATGTCGGCATAGCGCTTGTTCTCGGCCGCGTGGAAGGCGGCGAATTGCGCCTGCGTCATCGGCGTCAGTTCGGCCCCGATGGCTTCGAGCCGGGCCCGGGTGTCGGGCAGCTCGACCAGCTTGGCCACTTCGTCATGCACGCGCTGCTGCACGGCCTTGGGTGTGGCCGCCGGCATGTAGAGGCCGTACCAGGCGCTCATCTCGACGCCCTTCACGCCGGCCTCGGCCAGGCTCGGCACCTGGGCAAGCTGCGGGCTTCGCCGCGCCGAGGTCACCGCGAGCGCGCGCACCTTGCCGCTCTTGATGTGCGGGGCCACCGACGCCAGCGTGTCGAAGCTCAGCTGCACCTGGCCGCCCATCAGGTCGATCAGCGCCGGCCCGCTGCCACGGTAGGGAATGTGGGTGATGAAGGTACCGGTGGCGTCCTTGAACAGCTCCGCCGCGATGTGCTGCGTGCTGCCGGCGCCGCTGGAGGCGTAGTTCAGCCGGCCGGGTTGCTTCTTCGCGAGCTCCACCAGCGCCGCCACCGTCTGGACGCCCAGCCCGTTGTTGACCACCAGCACATTGGGTACGGCCCCGACGAAGGCCACCGGCACCAGATCGCGGTCGTTGTCGTAGCCGAGTCTGAGCAGGTGCGGCGCGATGGCGTGCGCGGTGGACACGCCCATCACCATCGTGTGGCCGTCGGCGGACTTGGCCGCGGCATCGGCCGCCAGCGTGTTCGACGCACCGGGCCGGTTCTCGACGATGACGCTGGTCTTCAGCGCCGGCCCCAGCTTGTCGGCCACCGCGCGGGCCACGGCGTCGGTCCCGCCCCCGGGCGAGGAGCCGACGAGGATGCGCAGCGGCTTGTTCGGCCAGTCCTGTGCGTGCACCGAGGCGCAAGCCATCAGCAGCCAGGCGGCGGCCACTCGAAGCAGTGTTGCCATGGACCGCGTCTCCATTCGAGGGGGGGTCAATAGAACCAGCGCGCCGGCACCATCACCAGCTGCGGGAACAGAACAAACAGGAACAGCAGCACCAGCTGCGCGGCCAGGAAGGGCCAGACGCCGCGTGCGACGCGGCCCAGGTCGACGCGGGCCACGCCGGCCACCACGTTGAGCACGGTGCCCACCGGCGGCGTGAGCAGGCCGATGGCGTTGTTCATGATGAACAGCACGCCGAAATAGATCGGGTCGATGCCGGCCTGCTTGACCATCGGCATCAGCACCGGCGTGAGGATCAGCACCGTGGGCATGAAGTCGAGCGCGGTACCCACGACGACCACCAGCACCATCATCATGAACATCAGCAGGATCTTGCTGTCCATGAACGGCCGCAACAGCTCGGTCACCTGCTGCGGAATGTCGGCGATGGTGATCAGCCAGGCCGACACCAGCGCGGTCGCCACCAGGAACATCACCACGCTCGAGGTCTTGGCCGCCGCCAGCATCAGCGCGGGCAGCGCGGGCCACTTCAGCTCGCGGTAGACGAACAGCCCGACGACCAGCGAATAAACCGCCGCGACCACCGCCGCCTCGGTCGGCGTGAACACGCCGAACTTCATGCCGCCGATGATCACCACCGGCAGCACCAGGGCCCAGACGCCGTCGCGCAAGGCCTGGCCCAGACGGTTCCACTCGAAGCGCCGGTCGTCGTCCAGCGTGGGCCCCTCGCGCTTGGCGCACAGCCACCACGTGAACCACAGAGCCAGCCCCATCATCAAGCCCGGCGCGATGCCGGCGAGGAACAGCTTGGTGATCGACACCTGCGCCGCCACGCCGAAGATCACGAAGCCGATCGACGGCGGGATGATCGGCGCGATGATGCCGCCGGCGGCGATCAGGCCGGCCGAGCGCGGCATGTCGTAGCCGCCGCTGCGCATCAGCGGGATCAGCACCGCGGCCAGTGCGGCCGTGTCGGCCACCGCCGAGCCGGAGATGCTGGCCATCACCAGCGCGGCAATGATGGCCACGTAGCCCAGCCCGCCGCGCACGTGGCCGACCAGCGCCTCGGCCATCGCGATGATGCGCCGCGACAGCCCGCCCGCGTTCATCAGCTCGCCGGCGAGCATGAAGAAGGGCACGGCCATCAGCGGGTAGTTGTTGGTGCCTTCGAGCAGGTTCTGCGCGAGGATCTGCGTGTCGAAGTTGCCCAGGTGCAGCATCAGGGCCACGCCGCACACCAGCAAGGCGAAGGCGATCGGCATGCCCAGCGCCATGGCGCCGAGCAGGGAGGTGACGAAGATGGTGATGGTCATGGCGCGGTCCTCATTCGACGGCTTCGGCATGCAGGGCAACGAGCTCTGCCGCCGGCATCGCCCCGCTGACCTGGCGCCACAGCGACTGCAGCAGCATCAGCGCGATGCCCACCGCACAGATGAGCAGCGCGGAGAACACGATGCCCATCGGCACACCCGAGACGGTGGCGCGGTCGTCCATCGCAAGCACCACCTGCTTCCAGGTGCCGTGCGCGAGCAGCAGGCAGCAGCCGAGCATCAGCACGTCGGAGACGAAGCGGCAAATGCGCTGGCCCCACACGGGCAGGCTGGCGATCACGCTGTTCATGCCGAGGTGAGCGCCGTCGTGCATGGCCACGAGCGCGCCCAGCAGCGTGAGCCACATGAAGACGAAGCGCGAAACTTCCTCCGAGAACACGATGCCGGAGTTGAAGGCGTAGCGCAGCACGACGTTGCCGAACACCAGCACGACCATCACGGCCAGCAGGGCGACGAGCAACCATTCGATGGCGCGGATTGCAAAGCGAAAAATCATCATATGTCTCCGGGTTGTTGTGTATCGATGCGGTAGAAGCGCATCGCGTTGTCGTGCCAGATCGCGCGGCGTCCCTCGGGCAGCAGGTGCACCAGCGCGCCGCTCATGGCCTGCACGAGTTCCTTGAATCCGATGCGCAGCGTTGCGACCGGGAAGTTGCTGCCGAACATGCAGCGCTGCCAACCGAAGATCGCGATCGTTTCGCGCACGATGAGCGCGTTGTCCTCGAAGCGCCAGGGTGTGTCGCGCAGGCCGAACTCGGACAGCTTCACGTGCACCTGTTCGTTGCGGGCCAAGGCCTCCATGCCGCTGCGCCACAGGGCGAGACCGGAATCGCTGCGGTCCCAGGGCAAGCCCGCGTGTTCGAGCACCACGGGCAAGGCCGGCACCGCGCGCACCACGGCGGCGGCCTCTTCGAGATGCCAGAACGGAACGCGCAGGTCCCATGACAGGCCGTGCCGCTGCAAGCGCTCGAGCGCGGCAGGCCAGCGCCGGTCTTGCAGCGACCCGGGCTGTTCGCGCACGGACTCGCCGGGTCCGCGCGCGGTGCGCGGCTTGAAGCGGACGCCGCGCACCAGCGGATACACCGCCTGCTCGGCGATCCGCTCGTCGGCGTCGTCCGCCAGCAGATCGGCCCAGGCCACCACGGCGTTGGGCAACCCGTTCGCGGCATGCAGACGATGCAGCCAGCCGGTCTCGGCCAGCGCCTGCGAGCGAACGCGCTCAGCCTCGACATGCACTGTCGCGACGATCGGCTGGCTGTCCGCTGCGGCGCGATATTCGTCGGCGCCGAAGTCGCGCCGCAGGGCCGCGTAGTCGCCGAGCATGAACGCGTCGGGGTCATATCCGTCCTGCAGCCAGGGGTAGCAGCCGCCATCCAGCGCCCACAGGTGGTGGTGGCTGTCGACGATGGCGCGTGGAACGATGCACATGGCTTACTGCACCGACTCGATGGCCTTGAGCACCGCGTCGCCGTTCTTCTCGATGTAGAGCTTGCGCGTCTCGGCCTGCACGACGGCCTTGATACCGGCCACATCGGGCTGCTCGATCACCTGCATGCCTTTGGCGCGCAGCTGGGCGATAACCTCGACCTCGTGCTTCGCGTTGTATTCGCGCTGGAAGCGCGCCGCCGCGACCGCCTCGTCGAGAACGATCTTCTGATGCTCGGACGACAGGCCTTCGAAGCGCGCCTTGTTCATCACCAGCGGCATCGCGGTGTAGGCATGCCGCGTCATCGACAGGTACTTCTGTACCTCGTACATCTTCGAGGCGTACATGATGATCGGCGGGTTCTCGTGGCCGTCGATGGCGCCGGACTCCAGCGCCGGGAAGACCTCGGCATAGGCCATCGGCTGCGGGCTGGCGCCGAGCAATTGGAACGCCTTCAGGTGCGCCGGGTTGGGCGTGGTGCGCAGCTTCAGGCCCTTGATGTCCTCGGCCTTCGCGATCGGGCGCTTGCTGTTTGCCAGGCTGCGAAAACCCACCTCCCAGAACGCGAGGCCCTTGAACTGGAAGGCGCCCAACTCGTCGAGCAAGGCACGCCCGACGGCGCCGTCGAGCACCTTGTAGACCTGCTGCGCGCTGGTGAATTCGTAGGGCAGATCGAGCGCGTTGAGCTTGGGCACCAGGCCGGTGAAGTACGGGTTGCCCGACATCGACATGTCGATCGTGCCGCCGCGCACGCTCGCCAGCGCGGTGCCGTCGTTGCCCAGCGCGCTGTTGGGATAGACCTGCACCTCGATGGCCCCGTGGCTGCGGTCCTTGACACGCTTGGCGAACTCGAGCGCAGCGATGTGCTGGGAGTCGCCTTCGGCCCCCGAGTGCGAGAAGCGCAGCTTGATCGGCGTGGTTTGCGCCTCGGCGAGCCCGCAGCCGGCCAGCAGCACGGCCAGCGCGGTCTTCAGGAAGAGTCGTTTCATGGTGGTCTCCTCAGGCGCACAGCACGAACGAGGCATCCGGTTCGCGCAGCGTTGCGATCTCGCGCTCGAAGCGCCAGCTCTGCAGGTTCAGTTCACGCACGCGGTCGTCCTGGAACGACACGTAGGCGACCGCGCGTTCGGGGTGGAACGACAGCGCGGTCGGGTTGGCCGGCAGCGCGATGCAACGCAGGTCTTCGAGCGATGCCGCGTCGAACACCGACAGCGATTGCTCGCCCGAGTTGGTGAGCAGCAGCAACTCGCGGCCGTCGGCGGCATCGTGGCGGTAGATGCGGTTCGGGTCGCGCCGGGTCTTCACACGGCGACCCAGCGACATCGTGGCGGTGTCGATCTCCACCAGCGTGTCGTCGCCCCGATTGGCGACGAAGAGCTTGCGCTCGTCCTTCGACAAGGCATTGCCCTCGGGCCGCGGTCCGGGCAGCACGGCCAGCGGCGGCACGGTGGGGTTGCGCGGGTGGAACTTCGTCACCGTGTTTGACAGCAGGTGCACGCCATAGGCCCATTGCGCGTCGGCCGTCAGTGTGACCAGGTGCGTCTTGATGCCGCCCGAGGCCACCGCCATGTTGGGCACCTCCTGCGCCTGCGGATCGTCGAACACCAGCAGCGTGTCCTGCGCCTCGCTCATCGCGTACAGGCGCCCCTCCCCGTCGCAGGCCATGCCGTGCGGCCGGTAGTACGGCCACAGGTCGAGCGTGCGCACATGCTCGCGCCGCGTGATGTCGATCACCGCGACACGGTGGTCGCCCTGCTGCCCGCGCGTCCACGCCGTCTCGATGCCGAACAGGCCGACGTAGGCAAAGCGCCGGGCCGGATCGACGGTGAATTCGTGCGGGAAGTTCGGCAGCACGATGTGCTTGAGCGCCTCGCCCGAGTCGAGATCGATCACGCTGAACGTGTGCGCGCATTTCTGCACCAGAAGCAAGAGGTCGGCCACGCTCGGCTCCTCAGTTCGTCGCGTCGATCGCGGCGAGCAGGTCGCTGCCGTTCTTCTCGACGAAAGCCTTGCGCGTTTCGTCACCGACGAGCTTGCGGAACGGGGCCTGGTCGTAGCTCTCGATCACTTGCATGCCCTTGGCGCGCAGCTCGGTGATGATCCGCGTCTCGTCCTTGGCGTCGAGCTCGCGCTGGAAGCGGCCCGCCTGCTGTGCCGATTCGACCAGCACCTTTTGCAAGTCCGGTGCGAGCCCATCGAACTTGGCCTTGTTCATCACCACCGGCATGGCGGTGTAGGCATGGCGGCTCATCGTGAGGTGCTTCTGGACCTCGTAGAACTTGGCCGCATAGGTGATGCTGATCGGGTGTTCCTGCGAATCGACCGCGCCGGATTCGAGCGCCTGGTACAGCTCGCCCAGCGGCAACGGCACCGGGTTGGCGCCCATCAACTTGAAGGCCTGGATCAGCGACGGATTGGGCGGGACGCGGATCTTCAGGCCCTTCACGTCGTCGGGCGTGCGCACCGCGCGGCTCTTGGTCGTGATGCAGCGGAACCCCACCTGGAACCAGCCCAGGCCCTTCAGGCTGTGGCTGTCCAGGTCCTTCATCAGACCTGCGCCTACAGGGCCGTCGAGCACCTTGAATGCATGCTCGGGGCTGCGGAACAGGAAGGGCAGATCCAGCGCGCCGATGCGTGGGGCCAGGCCGGCGAAGTTCACGCTGCCGGCCATCATGATGTCGATCGTGCCGCCGCGCACGCCGCCGATAACGGTGGCGTCGTTGCCGAGCTGGCTGCTGGGATAGACCTGCACCTCGAGCGCGCCCTTGCTGCGCTCCTTCACCATCTTGGCGAATTCGAGTGCGGCCAGGTGCTGCGAAGCGGTCTCGGGGCCGGCGTGGGAGAAGCGCAGCTTGGTCTGCGCGTGGGCCAGGCCGGCGGTGCCGAGCATGACCATGGCCGCGATCACGGCCAGGAAGGATTTGCGGTTCATCATGTCGTTCCGGTGAAGGTGGACGGGAGAGCCCGGGCCGGTGCATCCGGCCCGAACAGGATCACTTGCCCCAGATCTTTCGGTACTCGCTGCGATAGCCGTTGTCGGGATCGAAGAGGTTCTTCGGACCGCCGTCCTTGGCGACGTTGGTGGCCGTCACCAAGTGCACCTTGGGCACGTAGCCCGACCACGCGGCCTTGCTGGCGGCGCGATTGAGCTCGTCGACGATCTGCCAGCCCTGCATGTTCAGCGGCTCGGGCACGGTGCCGGCTTGGTAGCGCTTGCTGCGAATGCGTTGGTAGGCGGCTTCCGAGCCGTCGCCGGCCGACACCGCCTTCGGGCCGCCGTCGCCCTTCTTGCCCGCCGCCGTGAGCGACGAGCCCATGAAGTCGAAGTACAGGTCGTTGATCGCCAGCGAGTGCGTCCACTTGTCGCCGAAGCGCTGCAGCAGCGAGGTGGTGAGCTGCGGCATGCGCGTCGAGCTTTCGGAGATCGGGCTGTCTTCGAAGCTGAGCACGGTGCAGCCGCCGCACCCGTTGATCACCGCCTCCATCGCCCGTGCCTTGTAGACGGCGATGGCGTATTGCGAATCGGTGAAGATCACGACGCCGGCCTTGCCGCCGGAATCGACCACCGCCCACGAGGCGGCAACGTCGGCCACGTCGTCGGTCACCGTGGTCACGTTGGCGAACAGGCCGGCGCTGACATTGGGCCCCGGCTTCTCGCCCGAGTGCCAGCCCACCAGCGGAACGCCCGACTTGGCGGCGCCTTCGAACGCGACCTTCTGCTCGGTGGTGTCGAAGCCGCCGACCACGATGCCGGCGGGTTTCAGCGCCAGCGCCTGGTTGAGCGCAGCGGTGCGGCCGCTCACTGTCCCCTGTCCGTCGATGACGCGCACCGTCCAGCCGATCGCCTTGCCGGCTTCCTCGACGCCCTGCGAGACGCCGAGGATGCCGCCGTTCTTCAGGTCGGCGGCGACGAAGACGATGGTTCTCGCGGCAACCGCCTTCGGCCCGCTGGCGGGACCGTCCCACTTCTCCTTGGACATCGTGGCGACGGCCACTTTCTGCCGGGCGGCTTCAAGGAAGTCGTCGGCGAGTGCGTGCCCGGCGAAACCGGCGGCGGTGAGCGCCAGCGCAACGGCGCCGAGGCGTGAGCGGGTATGAGTCATCTTTGTCTCCTGTGGGGTGATGCTTCGGTTTCAGTGGGATGCCGCGTGTCCCGCGGCTTGGGGGGAAGGATCGTTCGCGGGCGCGGCGTCGACGAGCTGCCGCTGCGCAATGCGCCGCTTGATGGACAGGTTGCGCCGCTGCTGCGCCCAGCCCGCGATGCCGATGGACACCAGCAGCGTGAGCCCGTTGAACAGCGGCTCGACATAGAACGCGCCGCCGAACTGCTGGATGCCCGAGATGCCGATGGCGAGAATCGCCACGCCGACCAGGGTGCCCCAGACGTTGACGCGGCCCGGGCGGATGGTGGTGGAGCCGAGGAAGGCCCCCACCAGCGCGGGCAACAGGAATTCGAGGCCTACGCTGGCCTGGCCGATCTGCAGCCGCGAGGCCAGCAGCACGCCGGCAAAGCCCGACAGCGCGCCCGAAGCGACGAAGGCGCCCATCACGTGCTTGCGCACCGCAATGCCGTTGAGCTGCGCCGCCTTGGGGTTGGCGCCGATCACGTAGAGCGCGCGGCCCAGCGGCGTGAACTCGGTGACCAGCCACAGCGCGACACTGACGGCGAGCACGTAGAACGCGCCGACCGGCAGGCCCAGCAGGTTGCCGCCGGCCATGCCGACAAAGCCTTCGGGCAGCTCGCCCACCACCTGGCGGCCGCCGCTGTGCCACATCGCCACCGCGTAAATCACCGTGCCGGTGCCGAGCGTGGCGATGAATGAATCGATCTGCGCCAGCTCGACCAGCAGGCCGTTGAGCATGCCGAACAAGGCGGCGCACAGCACGACGATCAGCACCGCGGCGGGCCAGGGCACGCCGAACTTGGTCTGCAGGCTGATCGCGAGGATGTGCCACAGCACGATGCCGTAGCCCACCGTCAGGTCGATCTTGCCGGTGATCATCGGGATCGTGGCCGCCAGCGCCAGCAAGGCGATCACCGACTTGTCGGCCAGAATGGCGCGCAGATTGAACAGCGTCGGAAAGGTGTCGGGCAACAGCAGCGAGAACAGCAGCGCCAGGCCGAGTGTCAACACCACCAATCCATAGACCGGCATGGCCCGGACGAAGCGTTGGGCAAGCGTGAGAGCGTCGCCGTCGAGCGAGCGGTCCGGCTCGAGCGCGGTGGATTGGATCGAGGTGGTCATGCCGTTGTCTCCGTCCGTTCTTGTGTGCTGTGGTGCGCCCCGCTGGCGGCCAGCGCGAGCAAGCGCTCGACCGTGATGTCCTCGCCCATCAGCTCCGCGGCGATCAAGCCATCGCGGAACACGAGCACGCGGGTGCAGACCGTGGCCACTTCCTCGAAGTCGGTCGAGACCACGATCAGCGCGCTGCCGGCGTCGGCGCGCTCGCGCAGCACGCCGTAGATCTGGCGCTTGGCGCCGACATCGACGCCGGCCGTCGGCTCTTCGAGCACCACCAGCGGCTTGTCGAGGTGGAACCAGCGCGCCAGCACGACCTTCTGCTGGTTGCCGCCCGAGAGTTGCTGCACCTGCGCGGCCGGCGCCGGCGGGTTGACGTCGAAGCGGCGGATCAGCGCCATCGCCTGCTCATGCTCCTTGCGGCGGCGATCGAGCTTCAAACCGCGGTCGCCATGCAGCGCGGGGTGCGGGAACAGGTTCTCGAGCACGCTCATCGAGCCGGCGAGGTTTTCTTCCAGCCGCTCGCCGGCCACGTAGGCCACGCCGGCGCGGATCGCGTCGGCGCTCGCGCGAAAGCGTGCTTCCTGCCCGAGCAGCGTCATGCGCCCTGCCGACAGCGGCTCGCGGCCGAACAACGCGCGGCTGATCGCCTCGTGCCCGGCGCCGCGCAGCCCGACCAGGCCCACGACCTCGCCGCCCCGCACCGTGAAGCTCACCGGGCCTGCGTTGCCGCTGGCGGCGCGGTCGAGCTGCAGCACGGTCTCGCCGTGAGACCTGGGGGCCGCCTTGGGGATCGCCGAAGACAGCGCCTTGCCCACGATCAGGCTGACCAGCTCCGCTTCGTCGGTCTGCGCGGTCGGGCGCATCGCCACCAGCTTGCCGTCGCGCATCACCGCGGCGCGGTCGGAGATCGCCATCACCTCGTCGAGCCGATGCGACACATAGATCATCCCCATGCCCTGCTCGCGCAGACCGCGCAGCACGCCGAACAGGCGCTCCACATCAGCCATCGGCAGGCTGGCCGACGGCTCGTCGAGCACCAGCAACCTCGCCTGCACTTCCAGCGCGCGGCCGATCGCGAGCAGCGACTTCTCGGCACGCGTCAGCGAGAACACGCGGCGATCGGGGTCGATGTCGCAGCCCACGCGTGCCATCACGCGCTGGGCGGCTGCCCCCGCAGCGCGCCAGTCGATCAGCCCGAAGCGGCGCGGAAAACCCATGCCCAGGGCCACGTTCTCGGCCACCGTCATCCATTCGACAAGGCCCAGGTCCTGGTGGATGAAGGCGACCGGCTGGCGCATGCGGTCGGCGCTGCGCCACGCGGCTTCGGGCTGGCCATCGAACCGCATCTCGCCGCGGTCGACCTTGTAGATGCCGGCCAGCAGCTTGATGAGCGTGGACTTGCCGGCGCCGTTTTCGCCGAGCAGCGCGACGATCTCGCCACGCTGAACGTCGAAGCTCACGTCATCGACGGCCTGCGTGCCGCCGAAGCGCTTGCTGATGCCGCGGAACTGCAGCAAGGGTGCCGAGTCACGCATCACAGCGACACCACCTTCGACACATCGGGCTCGCGCTGCGTGGCGATGAAGCGCTCGAAGTGCAGCGTCTGCAGGTTGAAATAGCCCAGCCGGTCATCGTCCTGCGACACGAAGGCGATGGGCTTCGAGGGGTGGAACGACAGCGCAATGGCACGCGCGTCCATCTTCACGCAGGCCAGCTCCCGCAGGCTGTGCGGATCGACGATGGACAGGCTGCGGTCGCCGTAGTTGGTGACGACCATGCGGCCGTCGCGCCAGCGGTACAGGCGCGTCGCGTCGTCGCGAGACGGCGCGCTGCGCAACACCGTCATCGTCGCCGTGTCGATCGCCGCGAGCGTGTTGCTCCAGCGGTTGCTCACGTAAAGCGTCGCTTCGTCCTCGCTCAGGCAATGGCCTTCGGGCTTCTCGCCCGGGCTGCACAGCACCGGCGCGTGCAGCGGATCGAACGGCCGCACCTTGGCCACGGTGTGACTGAGCAGGTTCATGCAGTAGGCGGTCTGGCCGTCGCGCGCCAACGCGAACAGGTGGCTCTTGATGCCGCCGCTGGACACGGCTCGCTTCGGTGCCGTGTCGGTTTGCGGCTGGTCCAGCACCAGCAAGGCGGCCTTCTCTTCGCTCAGCGCAAACAGCCGGTCGTGCGCGTCCATCTGCAGGCCGTGGATTCGATTGAAGGGCGACAGGTCTATTGTCCGTACCAGTTTGCGCGAACGAAGATCGATCTGGAACAGCGAATGGCCTCCCGCGCCGGCGATGCCGGAGTGCTCGACGCCGTAGTGGCCGACATAGGCAAACCGGTTGGCGCTGTCGACCACGAATTCATGCGGGTAGTCGGGCAGCGCGATCGACTGCATGCGTTCGCCGCTGTCGATGTCGTAGAAGCTGAAGCAGTGGCTGCACTTCTCGACGAGAAGCAAGACGTCTTGACTCATGGCGACTTTCAGGGAGCCTGGATGCCGCGCGTGTGGAGCGCGATGCGGTAGAGCGAGGTGCTGGCGCAGATGTAGAGCTGGTCACGGCCGTGGCCGCCGAAGGTGAGGTTGCCGACCTTCTCCGGCACATGGATCTTGCCGAGCAGCGTGCCGTCGGTGTGCAGCACCTGCACGCTGTCGGCACTGCTGGTGTAGATCCAGCCCTGCTCGTCCAGCCTGAAACCATCGGCCAGACCGGGCTCGATGACCGCAAAGACGCGCGGCGTGCTCAGCGTGTTGCCCGGCCCCACATCGAAGGCCGCGATGTGGTGGTAGCCCGCGCCGTCCTTGCGCATCGCGGCCGACGTGTCGGACACATAGAGCATGGTTTCGTCCGCGGAGAACGCGAGGCCGTTGGGCTCTTCGACCCAGTCGCTCACAACCGTCAGCCGAGCGCTGCGCGGATCGAAACAGAACACGCAGTTGGTGCCGAGTTCCGACTTCGCCTTGTGGCCTTCGTGATCGCTGGCGATGCCGTACGGAGGGTCGGTGAACCAGATGGTGCCGTCGCGCTTGACCACCACGTCGTTGGGCGAGTTCAGGCGCTTGCCCTCGAAACGGTCCACCACGATCTCGTCGCGCGGGCTGGACAGGCCGGCGCCAAACCGCGTGCGCACGATGGCGCGCAGGCCATGCGAGCAGTGCAGCAAAGCGCCATCGTGTTCGCGCACGTGCCCGTTGGTGAACTCGACATTGGCGCGCCAGACGTTCATTCCATCGCGCGCGCTCCAGCGCAGCATGCGGTTGTTCGGGATGTCGCTCCACAGCACGCTGTCGTCTTCGTGCATCCACACCGGCCCCTCGCTCCAGCGCGCGCCGGTGCACAGCCGCTCGAGCCGGGGCTGCGCAGGCAGCACGCGTCTGAGCCGCTCGTCGAACACTTCGACGGCCGCACGCGCCTCGACCGCTTGCGCCATCACTTCTTCATCTCCTTGAGCGTCGTGCTGTGCACCTGATCCAGGTGGTGACCCATCGCGGCCGCGGCGGCATCGGGGTCACGGCGCGCGAGCGCGGCCAGGATGGCGTGGTGATCTTCCACGCTGCGCGCGATGGCGCCGCGCCGCTGCAAGGCCTGTCGCCGCAGGTCCAGCGCGTAGGCATAGAGATCGCTCACGACCTCGCAAAGCAGCGCATTGCCGCAGGCTTCATAGAGAACGGTGTGGAATTCGCGGTCGGAGATCTGAAAGCTCACCGGGTCTTTCAACATGCCTTGCTGTTCGGCCAGCAAGGCTTCCATGCGCGCGAGTGCCGACTTGGAAATGCGTACGGCCGCCAGCCGAACCACCTGCGCCTCGACGACCGCGCGGGCCTCGGCCACCTCCACTGGCGAGCGGCCCTTGAGCCGCTCGAAGGTGGCGACCGATTCGTTCAGCGGCGTGTTGCCGGGCCCGATCACCCGCGTGCGCGAGCCCTGAGACACGTCGATCATCCGGTGCGCCTGCAGCGTGGCGATGGCCGAGCGCACGGTCTCGCGCGACACGCCGAGCGTCTCGGCCAGCCGCCGCTCCGACGGCAGCTCATCCCCAGGGCGCAGCAGGCCGCTGTGGATCATGTACGCGAGCTTGTCGCTGATCTGGTTCTTCACCGGGCGCTTGGCAATTTCGCGCTCACCGCCGGGAAGTCTATCGACGAGTTCCATGGTTGCTCATCTGGTTTGCTGGTAGGAATACTAGACCAGTTTGAAGACGTCTACAACAGATGCGACTTCAGTGTTTTCCCGAACGCGCGGGCCTCGAACGAGTGGATACCGGCGTTCGCCGGTATGACGGCGCAGCGCCGATTCGTGTCCGCCGGCAACAGACCACGGCTCGCTCACGCGTACGCGGCCGGCCCCACTACCCATATGGGCTATCGCTGATCACCCATCGCGGTAATAGACGGTTGCGTGCCGTTATTTCGTAATGCATGCAGGCGCCGAGATGCGCATGCACGCCAATTGGCGAATGGAGACAGCAGATGAATTTTGACAAGGAATTTGACGCGTCCGGGCTCGCCTGCCCGTTGCCCATCGTCAAGACCAAGAAGGCGCTTTCCGACATGGCGTCGGGCCAGGTGCTGCGTGTGATCTCCACCGACCCCGGCTCGGTGTGCGACATGGCCGCGTTTGCCGAGCAAACCGGCAACCAGTTGCTCGAACAGGCCAGCGAAAACAAGAAGTACGTCTTCTTCCTCAAGAAGGCGTGAACGCAGGCACCGCCCCCAGCAACCACCGCACGGAGACCGCATGGCAAGCAAGAAGATGGCGATCATCGCCACCAAGGGCACGCTGGACATGGCGTACCCGCCGTTGATCCTGGCGTCCACCGCCGCCGCATTGGGCTGGGACGTGCAGGTGTTCTTCACCTTCTACGGCCTGCAGCTGCTGCGCAAGAGCCTCGACGGCATCAAGATCAGCCCGCTCGCCAACCCGGCCATGCCGATGCCGGTGCCGATGCCGGTGGTGGTGCAGATGCTGCCCGGCATGGAATCGATGGCCACGATGATGATGAAGGCCAAGATGAAGAAGAAGGGCGTGGCCTCGCTCGAAGAGCTGCGTTCGCTGTGCCTCGAGGCCGACGTGAAGTTCATCGCCTGCCAGATGACGGTGGACCTGTTCGACTTCGAGAAGAGCGAGTTCATCGACGGCATCGAATACGGCGGCGCGGCCACCTTCATGAAGTTCGCCGGCGAGACCGACGTCTGCCTGTTCATCTGACGACCAGCCGGTGACCCACACCGGCCCACCGGGGGAGTTCGCTTGAGAACACTGATCCTGTGCCTCGTCTTGCTGTGCACGGCCCAGGCCAGCGTGGCGTTGCCGCCCTACATGCAGGGTGCGAAGCTGCCGGCGGCAGACCTGGCCTCGCAGATGGCGGAAGTCGAGAAGAAGCTGCAAGCCGAAGGTTTCACCGTGATCGGGCGCCACACGCCCAAGGGGCTGCCCGAGCACGGCAGCGTGGTCGTCACCGACGCCGCGGTGCTGGAGGCCTTGCGCGCCATCGGCGGCTCGGCCATCGTGGCGGCCGGCATTCGCGTCGGCGTGCGCAGCGACGGCACGGTGTCGTACATGAACCCCGAGTACTGGTACCGCGCCTACCTGCGTGGGCAGTTCGATGCCGCCCAGGCGGCGGTGCAGGGCGTGCAGCCTCGGCTGGCGCGCGCGCTGGGCAACGGTGTGGGCTTCGGCGGCGACGTGCCCGCAGGCGATCTTGCAAACTACCGCTACATGATCGGCATGGAGCGCTTCGACTCGCGGCGCGGCGAGCTGCACGCGCATGCCAGTTTCCAGGACGCGCTGAACGTGGTGCGTGCCAACCTGGCCAGCGGCGTCGGCGGCACGAGCAAGGTCTACGAGGTCGTGATGCCCGAACGCGAGGTGGCCGTGTTCGGCGTGGCGATGAACGATGCCGGCAACGGCGAAGGCTGGTGGGTCAACAAGATCGGCGCCGACCACGTGGCCGGCCTGCCCTACGAAGTCTTCATCGTCGGCAACAAGGTGTACGCGCTCTACGCGCGCTACCGCATCGCGCTCGCGTGGCCGGCGCTGGGCATGGGGCAGTTCATGGGCATCATCAATGCGCCGTCGGCCATTCGCGACACGCTCGCCCGCGTGGCCGGCGCGCCGCCCGCCACCGACTGAAATGTTGGCCCCCCAGTCGCTTCGCTCCTGCCCCCAGGGGGCGCCTCCCATTGGCCCGGGGAACCCGGGCTTCGGGAGTTGCTTGATGGGTCGCACTCGCTTCGCTTGGTGCTCTGGGCGTGGCGGCTCGGTCCCGGCTGTGTTCAACAACAGGTAGGCACGCCGTGACCGACGCCAACAATCTGCCGACCCTGGTGGTGTGGGGCGGCTTCGCGCTGGCCTTCGTCTTCGGTGCGGTGTCCAACCGGACGAACTTCTGCACCATGGGTGCGGTGTCGGACATCGTCAACATGGGCCACTGGGGCCGCATGCGCATGTGGCTGCTGGCCATTGCGGTGGCACTGATCGGCGCCAATCTGCTGTACTACTTCGACCTGGTCGATCTGACGAAGTCGGTCTACCAGCGCCCCACGCTGGCCTGGCTGTCGCTGGCGGTGGGCGGCCTGTTCTTCGGCGTGGGCATGACGATGGCGGCCGGCTGTGCCAACAAGAACCTGGTGCGCCTGGGCGGCGGCAGCGTGCGTTCGCTGGTGGTGCTGACTTTCCTGGCCATCTCGTCGTACATGACGCTGAAGGGCCTGTTCGGCCAGTGGCGAGCGAGCATTCTCGACCCGGTGGCCATCGACCTCGCGGCGCTGGGACTGAAGAGCCAGAGCCTGCCCGAGTTGCTGGCCAAGCTCACCGGCGCGCCGGCCAAGACGACGCTGCTCGCCACGCTGTGCGTCGTCGGCATCGGCCTGCTGGCCTTCGTGTTCAAGGACAGGCGCTTTCGCGCCAATCGTGCACAGGTGCTCGGGTCCATCGTGCTCGGCCTGCTGGTCGTCGCGGGCTGGTACCTGAGCGGCCACCTGGGCTTCGGCGAGAACCCGGAAACGCTGGAGACGGTGTACTTCGCCACCAACTCACGCACGCTGGAAACGCTGAGCTTCGTCGGCCCCACGGCCTACAGCCTGGAGCTGCTGCTGCTGTGGACCGACAAGTCGCTGCACGTCACCTTCGGCATCGCCAGCGTGTTCGGCGTGGTGCTCGGCTCCTTCGCCTACGCCATCGCCACGCGGCAGTTCCGCTGGGAGGGCTTCGCGTCGCTGACGGACCTGCGCAACCAGTTGCTGGGCGCGCTGCTGATGGGCTTCGGCGGCGTGACCGCGCTGGGCTGCACCATCGGCCAGGGCGTGTCGGGCTTGTCGACGCTGGCACTGGGCTCGTTCATCGCGGTGGCAGGCATCGTCGCCGGCGCGGCGGCGACGATGAAGCTCGTGGCCTGGAACGAAGACCGCGCAAGCTGAAGGCGGCGGGCGAAACGAGCCTCGTGGCGGTCAGGCCACGGGCGACGCCGGCTCGCGCCGCTATCGAACGTCGAAGCCGAACCAGCGCCTCAGCGTCTCGCCGGCACGGCGCAACGCCGCCTGGATCGTCGCGCCCGCACGCGTCGGGAATTCGGCCCGCGGATCGAGCGCCCGCTCGGCCAAGGCCTCGTGCATGAAGTCGCCGACCACGTGCAGCGCGTTGTGGGCGCCCTGGCCCCAATAGTCGCTGCGCAGGCTGACGCGCGGGTCGTTGAAGCCCACCCAGGCACCGGCGACGAGCTGCGGATGCATCAGGATGAACCACCCGTCGGTGTTGTTCTGTGTCGTGCCGGTCTTGCCGGCCACATCGGCCTGGATGCCGTGCGTTTCGCGGATGCCGCGCCCGGTGCCGCGGTCCACGACGCCGCGCAACATGTCGATCAATTGCACGGCGACATCGGGCTGGAGCACCGGCTCGTGCGCCGGTTGCGGTGGCGGCGCGAACTGGGCCAGCACATTGCCCTTCGCATCGCTCACGCGCGTGATCAACACCGGCGCGCGGTATTCGCCGATCGCCGCGATGGTGCTGTAGGCGCTGGCCATCTCGAGCAGCGTCACCGGGCTCGTGCCCAGTGCGAGCGACGGAACTGCGTCGAGCTTGCTCTCGCGCACGCCCAGGCGCTGCGCGAAGCGCGCGACCGGGCCCGCGCCGACTTCCTCGATCACCTGCGCCGTGACGGTGTTGCGCGAGTAGACCAGCCCGTCCTCGAAGCTCACCTGGCCGCCGGTGGCTTCGCTCGCGTCGCGCGGCTTCCAGACGGTGCCGCCGGGCAGGCGAATCGTGACCATCCGATCCCGGAACTCGCGATGCGGGTCCATGCCCGATTCGAGTGCGGCGCCGTAGACGAAAGGCTTGAAGGTGGAGCCGGGCTGCCGGTGCGCCTGTTGCACGTGGTCGTAGCTGTCGGTCGCGAAGTCGCGGCTTCCCACCCAGGCACGCACCTGTCCGCTGGCGGGGTCGATGGCGACGAAGCCCGCCTCGAGCCGGGTCTTGCGTGTGCGCAAGGCCGTCATGAACGCCGCATCGGCCCGCAGTTGCGCCAGCGCGCCCTCCTTCGCGCTGCCGCTGTCGACCAGGCGCGTGTACTCCGGCGATTCGCGGATGAACGCATCGACAAGCTCGGCGCGTGTCGCCCAGAAGTGGGCGAAGGGCTCGGTCTTGCGGCGCGCCTGCCGATAGCTGTCCAGGCGAGTCGACAGCAGCTTGTCGCTCGCGCGCCCCCACTCGACATCGGCGACCGTCTGCAGTGCATCGAGCTGGCGCGCCACCGCCTGGGTCGCCAGACGCTGCAGCCGCGGATCGAGCGCCGACTGCACGACCAGGCCGTCGGCGTAGAGGTCGTAGCCGAGCAGCTCGCCCCAGCCGACCAGCCAGCGCCGCACCGCGTCGGCGAAGTGCGGTGCCGGGCCGCTGTCCAGGTCCTGGCGGACGAAGTCCAGGCGCAGCGGCCGGCGACTCAGCGTGTCGTAGGCCTGCTGGCCCAGCTTGCCGTGCTTGACCATCTGCGCGAGCACGACGTTGCGGCGCTCGCGCGCCCGCTCCGGGTTGAGCACCGGGTTGTAGGTGTGGGTGCCCTTGAGCAAGCCCACCAGCGTCGCCCCCTCGGATACCGTGATGTCGCGCGCCGGCTTGTTGAAGTAGGTGCGCGCCGCCATCTCGATGCCGAAGGCGTTGTAGTGGAACGGCACGGTGTTGAGGTAGGTCTCGAGAATCTCGCGCTTCGAGTAGGCGCGCTCGAGCTTGACCGCGGTGATCATCTCCTTGAGCTTGCGCGTCGCCGTCGGCGCACGCCCGATCGCTTCGGGGAAGAAATTGCGCGCGAGCTGCTGGGTGATCGTCGACCCGCCCTGCCGCTCGCCACCGACGGTGTGGGCAACCGCCGACAGGCTGCGCCGCCAGTCGATGCCGGAATGCTGCCAAAAGCGGTGATCCTCGGTGGCGATCAGTGCGTCGACGACATGCGGCGGAATGCGGTCCAGCGAAATCCATTCGCGGTTCATCCGCCTGAAGGTCGCGACCACGGAGCCGTCTGCGGCAAGCAGCACGCTCGGCCGCTCGCCGCGCGCCTTTAGCACGTCACCGACAGCGGGTGTGAAGGGGATCAGCAGCAGCGCATAGCCGACGAGCAGCAGCACCGCACCCAGCGCGGCGATGCCGACGCCGCGCAGCGCATGCAGCGTGCGCTGCGGCGCCGTCAGCCCGGGACCGAACAGCGCCCGGAAATACTTCATTCTTGTGTCGCTCCGGTTGCACAGGTGGCCTGCAAGCGGGCACACCCGAGATTGTGGCGCGGCAGACCGCGAAGATCGGTGTTCGAATCGCACAGTTGTAAGCGGATCCGACATGCCCTGCAGGCAGGTTCCTTCCCGCGGCGTGTCGATTCAGCATCCGCCCGTTCGTCGTGTCGACAGCGCATCACCCATTCAGCCAACGGAGAACCCGCTATGCGTTTCATGATGCTGATGATCCCCCAGGGAAATGCAGCCCCCGTCGAACCCGGCAGCGTGAATCCGATGAAGCACGTGCTCGCGCTCGCGGCCACGCTGGCCACCGCCATTGCCGGCACCGCCGCGGCCGCACCCGTCACCTACAAGATCGATCCCGAGCACACCTTCCCGAGCTTCGAGGCGGACCACATGGGAATCTCGGTGTGGCGCGGCAAGCTCAACAAGAGCCGCGGCAGCGTGACGTTCGACAAGGCATCCGGCAGCGGCAGCATCGACATCGCAGTCGATCTCTCCAGCATCGACTTCGGCCACGACAAGCTCAATCGCTGGGCCCGGAACGCCGAGTTCTTCAACGTCAAGAAGTATCCGAAGGCCACCTACAAGGGCAGTTTCGATGGCGTCGCCAATGGCGTGCCGACGCAGGTGGTGGGAGCACTCACGCTGCACGGCATCACCAAGCCGGTCGTCCTCAGGATCAACTCGCTGAAGTGCATTGCGCACCCGCTGTTCAAGCGCGAGCTGTGCGGCGCCGACGCGATCGCGAGCTTCAATCGCGACGAGTTCGGCCTAGGCATCGGCAAGGAATACGGTTTCAACATGGACGTCACGCTGCGCATCCAGGTCGAGGCGCTGGCGGCGCAGTGACGCTCGCTGCCGGGGTCTTGCGCCGCCGCGCCGGCGGCGCGGGCATGTGTACCATGCCGCGATGCCGGACCCGCACACGGCGGCGGCGCTCGACCTGACGCCGATCCCCCGCGCGGGTCGACGAGGCGCGTGGCCCTGTGGGTCGGGCGCCGATCCGGCGACACTCCCAACCCCAATGCCGACTGCCATGCCCGCCTCCCCCCGCCCGCGCCTGAACGCGGTAGCCGTGCCCATCGTCGGCGAGTTCCTGCTCGGCATGAGCGTGGCCATGGCCGGCCTGTGGCTGGCCTCGCACACCTCGGACGCGGCGGCCGGCACCTTCGGCCTGTCGATCCAGGTGCTCGAAACCCTGTTCGTGCTGTTCCGCGTGCTGGCCATCGGCGTCGGCGTCGTGACCACGCAGGCGCTGGGCGGCCAGCAGCCTGAGGTGGCCCACCGCACGGCGCTGGTGGGCCTGGGCGCCAGCACCTGGGCCGGCCTGCTGGCCGCGGCCTGCGTGGTGTTCGGCAACGAGCTCACGCTGGACCTGTTGAACGCGCCCGACGAGATCCTGCCGCTGGCCGCGCCCTACCTGCAGCTGCTGGCACCGGCCCTGCTGCTCGAGGCCTACAACCTGACCATGGCGTCGATCCTGCGGGCGCACCTGCACGCGCGCCAGTCGCTGCAGATCATGCTGGCCATGCATGGCACGCATCTGCTGCTGGCGGTGCCCCTGATGCTGGGCGTGGGCGAATGGGACGGCCTGGGCCTGTACGGCTACGCGCTGGCGCTCACCGCGAGCCGCGGCCTCGGCTTGCTGCTGCACCTGTGGATGTGGCGCCGGATGATGGCGCTGGCACCGCGTGCGCGCGACTGGTGGTCGGTGTCGCCGGGCTTCATCGCGCCGGTGCTGCGCATCGGCCTGCCGGGCGCAGCGCTGGAAATGGTGTACCGCCTGGCGTTCATGGTGTCGCTGGCCACCGCCGCCAAGCTCGGCGTGGGCGCGCTGGCCACGCACTCCTACGTCTTGCAGACGCTGAAGTACGTGCTGGTGGTCAGCATGTCGATCGGCTGGGCTTGCGAGATCATGGTCGGCCGCCTGGTCGGCAGCGGCGACCTGCGCACCGCGCACCAGCTCGTCAACAAGGGCCTGCGCAATGGCTTTCTGGCCTCGGGCGGCCTTGCCGTCGCCGCGGCGCTGGCCGCGCCGTGGCTGATGCGCGCCTTCACCAAAGACCCGGCGATCATCCACGCCGCGCAGGTGCTGCTGTTCATCGCCATCGCACTGGAGACCGGGCGCGCGTTCAACCTCATCGTCATCGGTGCGCTGCGTGCGGCCGGCGACGCGATCTACCCAGTGGCAGCGAGCGTCGCGTCGCTGATCGTGGTGCTGGGCGTGGGGTCGTACTTCATGGGCCGCGCCTTCGGGCTGCCCGGCATCTTCATCGCCTACGCGGCCGACGAATGGATCCGCGGCCTGCTGATGCAGGCGCGCTGGGTCTGGCACGGCTGGGTGCCGCACGCGCGCGAAACGCAGCGGCGCGTACGCTGGCGGCGTTAGCCACACAATATTCCGGCCGCTCGTGCGTCTTCACTGAGGTATGGACGCGAAACTGGGTGCGAACTGGGTCATGACCGAACAAGATCGTTCGCTCGCCGAAGCATTCAGGGGCGAGCGTGCCCGGCTGCGCAGCTTCATCCGGCACCGTGTGGCCGACCCGGCCGACGCAGAGGACATCCTGCAGGACGTCTTCTACGAACTGGTCGAGGCGGCCCGCCTCGTGCGGCCCGTGGAGCAGGTCGGCGCGTGGCTGTTCCGCGTGGCGCGCAATCGCATCACCGACCTCTTTCGCCGGAACAGCCGCAACAGGACGCGCGCGAGCGAACCCTTGAATGGCATTCCCGCCGCTGCGGGCGAGGAGCCTGCCGAAGCCGCCTTCGAGGACTTGCTCCCTTCGCCGGATGCGGGGCCGGAGGCGGCCTACGCGCGGCGGCTATTGCTCGAAGAACTGGACGATGCGCTGGACGAGCTGCCCGAGGAGCAGCGCAGCGTGTTCGTCGCCCACGAACTGGACGGGCTCAGCTTCAAGGAGCTGGCCGCGCGCACGGGTGTCAGCGTGAACACCCTGCTGTCGCGCAAGCGCTATGCAGTGCTGCACCTGCGCCGGCGACTGCAGGCCATTCACGACGAGTTTGTTCAACCATGAGGATGCATGCGATGAGAAAGTATTGGTGGCTGCACGGACTGAAGTTCGTCGTGTTCGTTGTGGTGGCGCTCGTCGCGCTCGGCGCCGTCGTCATGGGCTTGTGGAACTGGCTGCTGCCCGGACTGTTCGGCTGGCCGCTGATCGGCTTCTGGCAGGCGCTGGGACTGCTGGTGCTGAGCAAGATCCTGCTCGGCGGGCTGCGCGGCGGTCCGGGCCGGCACATGCACTGGCGGGCCCGCATGGTGGATCGCTGGGAGCACATGAGCGACGAGGAACGCGAGAAGTTCCGCCAGGGCATGAGGCGGCACTGCGGGCGATCCGAATCGACGCCGCAACAGACGCCGTGATCGGCGGACGGCCGGCGCGAGCAGCGCGCCGGCGCGCGTCGCCTCCGCCGGCGTCGGCGCGCTCTGACAAAGGCGCACTTGACTGGCAACGAAGTTCAGCTTGAGCTTTTCTCCGAGCCGTCAGCGCAAGGTAGAGAGAGGGTCATCCCGGCGGACGCCGGGATCCACTGCTTGAAGGCCCGCGAGCGTCGACCGAGCACGCGCACCTCGAACGAGTGGATACCGGCATTTGCCGGTATGACGGCCGTGTTGGCATGGCGTATCTCCGGTCTTGAAAACCCGGTGATACGCATGCCGCGACAACGCGGTGAATTCAGGTGGGCGAGACTTCGATCTGGTTGTGGACTTCGTTCACGCCGCACACCGACCAGGCGTCCATCTCGGCCATGCGGCGTTCTTCGATGCGGCGCAATACTCCGGCCAAAGTGACCACGCCGCGCTCGGCGCGAATGCCGATCTGATCGGCATGCACGAGCGGGTCCATCTCGAAGACGAGGCGGATCGCGTCGGCGAGTTCGTCGTCGTTGTCCTCCTCGGCCGGCACGACCTCGAGTTGGTTGACCACGTCGCGGCATCCGGGCACCCACCAGGCCAGCGCCTCCACCATGCGCTTGTGGGACAGGCTGATCACGCTGCCGGTGAGCGTGATCACACCTTGCACAGTCTCGAATTCGATCTCGCCGCTGGCATCGGGATCGCTGGTCTCGTGAAGCAGGTCGCTGCGCCCGCGCAGACGCTGGCGGATGTTGCAGTTCTTCAGCTCAGGCTGCTGCAACAGCGAGCGGGCGAACGCGTCGCGGATCTCGCCGTCGCCACGCGCTTCGGCGGGAACGAGCCGCAGTGCGTCGATGACGCGCGTCATGCCCGACACCCGTTTCGCAAGCGCAATGGCCACGCGCTTGGCCGCGATGCTCTCGACCTCCCCCTCCAGGCTCAATCGGTCGCCATGGTTCACCACATGAATCGGAAAGCGGTGCAGATCGACCCGTGGGTCGATCTCGAAGGCCGCCCGCACTTCCTTGCTGATGTCGCTTTCCTGGTTGGCCATGTCGTGTCCTTTCGGCTGGATTGGCGTTGTTGGCAAGTGGCGGCATGGGCCACCATCATCCGAGGCGATGCATGTGTGCCATCGACTTCAGGCCTCACCCGTGCGCTTGGCCTCGTACAGCGCCGGCGTGACGCCGGCGCGCGCGAGAAACTCACGCAAATGCGCAATTGCGTTCGCGTCGAGCACATTGCTGTGGTGCGGTCGGTGCAGCACGTCTTCCATGCGATTGAGCTTCACGCGAATCCGCGTGCCCGGGATCGGCTCCAGCTCCGCGCCGACGTGCTTCAGCAACGATTCGACGTCACGCCAGTGCACGTTGCCGCTGGGCGGGTCGTGGAAGATCGAGCGGATCAGATTGGCGTGGCGGCGGCTCATCAAGGTCTCGCAGGACTGGATCTCACACGAGCGTACTCGCATGGCGCCCCGGGGTTCTCCGCCGCGCCGCCATCGTGCAGCCTACACCGCCGCACTGCGGACGCAAGCCCGCCAATCCAGCAGGGGCTCTTTCTGCGGCTTCGGCCGGCGTCGCTCGGACTGAACGGTGAGGCAGCGTTCGATGGTTTCGAACGCCGCCGGCAAACCATTTCGACATGCGACCCCGCGGTCGACCGGAAAATTCGACCGACGGCGGTATTCGCCGTTGCCCTTCCCCAGGACCACACACATGATCGACTCTCTGAAGGCTCCACTCGTCGTCGCCGGCCGCATTCTGCTGGCGCTGATGTTCGTCATTTCCGGCGCCGGCAAACTCGGCAACATCGCGGGCACGGCCGGCTACATCGCCAGCGCCGGTCTGCCGGCGGCGTCGGTGCTGGCTGTGCTGGTCGGCCTGCTCGAAGTGGTCGCCGGCATTGCGCTGATCGTCGGCTTCAAGGCGCGCTGGGCCGCGCTGGCGCTCGGTTTGTTCACCTTGCTGGCCAGCGTGGTCTTCCATGCCTACTGGTCGGCTCCGGCCGCTCAGCAGTACGTGCAGCAGCTGATGTTCATGAAGAACCTCGCGGTGGCGGGCGGCATGTTCATCGTTGCGTCACTCGGCGCCGGGCCGCTGAGCCTGGACGCCCGCCGCGCCGCGATCTGATCGGCGGGCCGGGCCGGTCAACCGGCTCGTTGCCGGTCGACGATGACCAGCGCGATTCCGCCGAGGATGGCGGCGGAAGCGATGACGAGCCGCAGCGTGACCGGCTCGCCGAGCAAGACGATGCCGCCCACGGCTGCGATGACCGGCACGCTGAGCTGCACCGTCGCCGCGCTGGTCATCTTCAGCCCGACCAGCGCGGTGTACCAGACGGCATAGCCGACACCCGAGGCCAAGGCGCCGGACGCCATCGCGTAGCCGACACCGGAACGGTCGAGCGACGCCCATGAAAGCGTCACGCCGCTCAGCACGGCTGCGAAGACGACAGCGCGCAGGAAGTTTCCCGCCGTCACGCGCAACGGATCGCCACTGCCCCGGCCGCGCAAGGAATAGACACCCCAGGCCACACCGGCGACGAGCATCAGCGCGGAGCCCAGCAGGGGCGGCGCCGACAGGCCGGGCAGCAAGAGGCCGACCAGCCCCCCCAGCGCGCACGCCAAGCCGGCCATCTGCCGCCCGCGAAGGCGTTCGCCCCGCCACAGGCCGACGCCGATCATCGTGGCCTGCACCGCACCGAACAGCAGCAGTGCACCCGTCGCAGCGCTCAGGCTGACATAGGAAAACGAAAAGGCAGCGGCGTAGGCAAAGAGTGCCAACGCCGAGGGCCAGCTTCCCGACAGGTCGTGTGGACCCCGACGCAGCCGCACGATCAGCCACAGCGCGATGGCGCCGGAAATGATGCGGATGGACGTGAAGCTGGCCGCGTCGATGCCGGTGGACTTGAGCGCCACGCGGCACAGCAAGGAATTGCCGGCGAAGGCCAGCATCGCCAGCAGGGTCAGGATGAATACCCGCGGTCGTGACATCGAGAGATTCTGAAGCCGATTGAACCCAGTCGAGCACTTCTTCCTACCCGTGCCCGTATATGCTGCCGGGGCCGGGCCGCACCTGAGCGGTGTCCCGCGGTCGGTCGAATCCGGCCCCATGAACCCAACCGTAAACCTGCCGATCTTCTCGAGCGATGGACATCGACCCCAAAGACATCATCGAAACCGCCAAGGCGGCCAACGATCAACGCGAGGCTCGCGCAGCCCGCTTGAACGCGGCCGTGGCGATCACCGTGGCCGTGCTGGCGACCTTCATGGGCATCTGCAAGGTCAAGGACGACAACATCGTCCAGGCCATGCAGCAGGCCCAGGCCGACAAGCTCGATCACTGGGCGTTCTACCAGGCACGCAACCTGCGGCAGGAGGTCGCAGAGGCGACAGCAATCCAGCTCGAACTGGCGCGTCAAGCCGCGCCGACGCCGGCCGCAGCGGCGTACGACGCGGCAATCGCAAAGTACCGGGCGCTCGCGGCAGAACAATCAAAGAAGAAGGACGAGCTGAGGGCCCAGGCAGAGCAGGACCAAAAGACCTACGACAACCTGAACTACCGGGACGACCAGTTCGACTTGTCCGACGCGCTGATCGCGATCGCGATCGCGATGCTGGCGGTCACGGCGCTGACGCGACTATGGCCGTTGTACTGGGTGTCGTTGGTTCCGACGGCGCTCGGCTTGCTGATGGGCATTGCCGGCCTGACATCGCTGCCGATTCATCCGGATACGTTCGTGAAACTGCTGTCCTGATGAAGGGCAACTGCTCGCTTCAGTTCGCCATTGACTGCGCGTAGGCGGCGACGTTCTCGATGTCCTGTGCACTGAGCTCGTGGGCCACCGTCTTCATGATGCCTCCCTCGGGTCGTTCATCCGTGCGCTGAAACACGACGAGCTGCTTCACCAGGTAGTCGGCATGTTGGCCGGCGATCCGCGGGAAGGGGCCGTTGCCTTGTCCTTCGGCGCCGTGGCAACTCGAGCACGGCGGCACCTTCTTCGCGCTCATGCCGTTTTCGAAGATCGCCTTGCCCGCCGCCACCTGCGACGCGGTGCCCTCGCCGGGCTGTCGCGCCGGCTTCTGAGCGGCGAAGTACGCCGCGAGCCCCTTGATCTGGTCGTCCGTCAGGCTTCGGCTCAGGCCCCACATGTATTCGAACCCGGCCGGGTCCTGCCGGCCATGGCTCTTGAAGCCGTTGAGTTGAGCGACAAAATAGGCTTCCACCTGACCGGCGAGGTTCGGGAAATTGGGCGAGATGGCGTTGCCTGTCAGGCCATGGCAATTCGAGCAAACCTGTTGGGCCAGCGTGGTGGCCGTGACGTTCGGATTGGCCAGGTCACGCGAGCGCGTCGGGTTCGCGCATCCAGCCGACAGCATGGCTGCGGCGATCATGAGCGCCAAGGTCGAGGATTTCATTGGGATCTCCTGGATGCACTGATTTCAAAACGCAAGCGATTCAGCAAGCTGCACTACTTCGCACCTCAATACGCACCCCAGACATACAGGAACAGCGAGTTGTTGTCGCGCGCATTTCGACCCAGTCCGTCGTAGTTGCTCGACGCCCCGTTGTACCGCGAGTACGCGGTGTACTGGGCTCCGATGCGGACATACTGGATCGGCGTCCAGAACGCTTCGTAGGTCCAGCCGCGCGTGGCCGGATCGCCAGAGAAATTGGCGTTCACGCGAGAAACAGCCGGGTCGACAGTGATGGTCGGCGGTGTTCCCGGCGCATAGCCTGAACTCTGGTTGGCCGTATTGGTGCTGCCGGTGAGATTGAAGAATCCCAGGCTGCCGCCGTACTTCGCCTGGTAAACGTACGTCAGCTTGGCCCGCGTCACATTCGTCGTGTCCTCGGCATTGGTGTCGGCAAGCGGGTTGCCCAGTTGATCGACGAAAGCGACGACCGACTGGCCGGCGAGGAAATCCGGATAGCGGTGGTGGCTTCTGGCATAGGCGAACTGCGCCGTCACCACATGCGGATCCAGGATGTACTGGTACTGCGCATCGACGCCCAGATCCCTGAAGCGATGGGTCGTAGAGGGATCCGAGGTATCCAGGGGGTCGTCATAGACCCGGGCCACCATGCCCGACGTTCCAATCATCAGGCTGTGTGCCCCCCACTCGTGATTGACCGCCAGGCGCCAATAGGGGTTGATGCCCTTCAACTTCGTGACATCGGCGTCGCCCAACCCGGCGCTCATGAACCTGAACAGGCCGTTGGCGGTCCGGTAGCCGCCCAACTCGGCGTACACCATTCGATTCCAGTAGGCGTACGCCGTGATTCCGGCAACGTTCCCGCCCGCACCGAAGCCCGGATAGGGCGCATTGCCGTCGATGAACTGGCTGCTGGTCGGGCTGGGCACCGGGACGTATTGCATCCAGGCGGCTGCGGTGTTCCATGGATCGGAGATTGACGGGTTGTTGTTGGCGCTGATGCCAAAGATCAGATCTCGCCTTGCGTCGATGAATCGGTCAGCGTAGCGAAGGTCGATGTTGTCGGCGTTGCTGTGCCCGTGAAACTTTCCATCGTCCGACTGGGTCGCGTAGCGGTCGTAGGTGATCTGGGCGAACGCCCCGACGTTGTCCGAGACCTTGCCGCCGAGAAAGAGGCTCGCAGTCGGAAAAATGACTGACCCATTCTTCTGGAAGTCTGCACTCGGGTCATCGCTCTTCGACGTATCGGCCACCTTCGAATAGCTCAGCACCGCCATCGCGGAGACGGGGGTCGTCCGCTCGCCGATGGTGTAGCCGGTCATCTTGAACAGGCGACCGTACGGAGTGAGCTCCGGAAACTGTCCTCCCGCATGGCAGGCGACGCAGTTCTGGCCCGTCTGGCGATTGAACAGCGGAATGGCCGATGCCGGCTCGGGCAATAGCGCGATGCCGACCACAGCAAGCGCCGCAATGGTCGAAAGCGATTTCGACAGGCCGATTGTCAAACCGGAGCGCAAGATATTCATCGCCTGATCCCCGTTGGTGTACCTGTGCCGATTCGGCTCCAGCCCGAAGCGTTCACAGTTGACTCACATCAAACGATCGCTACGGTACGGCACAGTCGGCCTGTCGCTCCAGCGGGCCCGGCATACTTCGCGTCGCCTGGGTGGCGCTCCGCTCGGCGCCCGGAGAACCGCGATGCGTGTGCTGCTGATTGAAGACGACCCGATGATCGGCAAGGCCGTGCAGCAAGGCCTCGCGCGCGCCGGCATGGCGGTCGATTGGGCGCACGACGGCCGAGAGGCCGAACTCGCGTTGGCGCAGCACGTCTACGACGCCACGGTGTTGGACCTCGGCTTGCCGCGCAAGGACGGCCTGGAGGTGCTCATCACTGCGCGTGCCAGGCGCAACAATGTGCCGGTGCTGATCGTCACGGCGCGCGACGCGGTCAGCGCCCGCGTCCAGGGCCTGAACGCCGGCGCCGACGACTACCTCGTCAAGCCCTTCGATCTCGAGGAACTGATCGCGCGCGTGCGCGCGCTGATCCGCCGCCATGCCGGCACCGGCGTCGCGACGCTGGAGAGTGGCGCGCTCATCGTGGACCCGGTCAACAGGAACGTGACGCTGCACGGCAAGCGCATCGAACTGTCCGCGCGCGAGTTCGCCATTCTCGAAGCACTGATGCGCAATCCGGGCGCCGTGATGTCGCGCGAGGCGCTCGAGGAGGCGATCTATGGCTGGCACCAGGAGGTGTCGAGCAACGCGATCGAAGTGCACCTGCACCACCTGCGCAAGAAGCTGGGCGCCGACGTGATCCGCAACGTGCGCGGCGTCGGCTACCGCGTGTCGGGGCCCGAATGAGGTCGATTCGCCGGCACTTGCTGCGTTGGTTGATCGGCGCGTTGTCGCTGGGCGCGATCGCGTTCGCGCTGACGCTGTACGCCGTCGCACTCAACGCGATGAATGAGGAATTCGATGAGCAGCTCAAACAGGTCGCGCTCACGGTGTTGACCCACTACGACCGCAAGGGCGGGCGCACCCCGCCTCAGAAAAGCGACCTCGAGGAGGTTGCGTTCGTCACGCAGGTCTGGAGCCTGGACGGCGAGCTGCTATTCGCATCGGTGCCCAACACCGGCATTCCCTCGGCCCGCGACGAAGGCTTCCAGACCGTCGCGGGTCGCGACGGCATGTGGCGGGTCTACACCGATCGCTCGGCGAACTACCTGACGCAAGCGGCGCAGCCGATCGAAGCCCGCCGTGAACTCGCCGCCGATCTGGCGCTGAAGATGCTGGTTTGCAGCCTGCTGGCTGTGCCCCTGCTCGGCTGGCTTCTCGTCTACGCGTTGCGTCGCGGCCTGCAACCGCTGACCGAAACGTCGAACGCGGTCGAGCAGCGCAGCGCCGCGTCGCTGGAGCCGATCGCTACGCAGGCATTGCCCCAGGAATTGCAGCCGCTGGTCAATTCGGTGAACGCGTTGATGGCCAAGCTGTCGAGCGCGCTCGCGGCGCAACGCCAGTTCACCGCCGACGCTGCTCACGAACTGCGCACACCGCTGACCGCATTGCGGCTGCAGGTGCAGCTGCTGCTGCTCGCGACGGATGACGGCACGCGCCAGGAAGCCGCGCTCGACATCCGCCACGGCCTGGACCGCGCGACGCACCTGGTCGAACAGTTGCTGAACCTCTCGCGCGTCGATCCCGACGCACTGCCCGCGCCGCGCGAGGCGGTAGACCTCGTCGAGCTAGTGAAATCTACGGTGGCGCAGTTCAGCGTCCAGGCCGATGCGCGTCGCATCGACCTGGGCGCGGACATCGCTATGGCTGCGGCGACAAGCTGCAACGTGATCGGCGATGCCGAGCAACTGCGCGTACTGCTGAACAACCTGATCGACAACGCGCTGCGCTACACGCCGAGCGGGGGCACGGTGGACGTTCGGCTCCAGCCCGGCGACGAGGTTGGCAGCGTACGGCTCGAAGTGGCCGACTCGGGGCCCGGCATCGCAGCGGGCGAGCGCCAGCGCGTGTTCGACCGCTTCTACCGCGCCCACGTTTCGCAACGCGATGACGGCGCGGCCGGCGGCTCGGGGCTGGGTCTCGCCATCGTGAAGGCCATCGCCGACAGACATGGAGCGCAGATCGAGTTGCTGGACGGCATCTCCTTGCCCGGCGCATCGTCCCCGGGCCTGACTGTGCGCGTAACGCTGCGCCTCGCCGCCGTTTAAGCCTCGCTTAACTCTGGGCTTTCGATACTGGCCGGTTCCGTAGCAACCCCGGGGCGGGTCATGTGGGAATCGACGCTCGGCCACGCCGGGCTGCAACGACACGCGCAGGACAAGGCTGTCCGCTCGACGCGGGAAGCGATGCTCGTGCTGATGGCGACAGCCGCCTGGCTCGCTGCCACGTCGTGGTGGCGTCCGTTGGCGCTGCCCGACGAAGGGCGCTACGTCGGCGTCGCCTGGGAGATGCTGCACTCGCGTGACTGGCTCGTGCCCACGCTCGACGGCTTGCCGTTCCTCCACAAGCCGCCGCTGTGGTACTGGCTCACGGCCGCTGCAATGTCCGCATTCGGTGCTCACGAATGGGCGGCGCGTTTGGCGTCGCTGACCGGCGCGACGCTTGCGGCCTGGGCGCTGTATCTGTTCGTTCGGCGCTGGGCCGATGTGGCGCGCGCCCGCACGGTGTTGATCGTGCTGCTGACGATGCCGCTGTACTTCGGCGGCGCGCAGTACGCGAACCACGACATGCTGGTGGCCGCGTTCGTGACCATGACCATCCTCGCGGCCGCGCACGCGGTGCTGCTGCGCGAGACGAGCGTTCCATGGGGCTCGACGCTGCTCTGCGCCTACGCGCTCGCGGCCCTGGGCGTGCTGACCAAGGGGCTGATCGGCGCCGTGCTGCCAGCGCTGGTGATCGCCGCCTGGTTGCTCGCGACACGCCGCGTCCGTTTGCTCGCCCTGCTCGCCTGGTGGCCCGGCTGGCTGATGTTCGGGCTCATCGCCGTGCCGTGGTTCGTCGCCATGCAGGCGCGCTACGACGGCTTCCTCGACTACTTCGTCGTCGTCCAGCACTTCAAGCGCTATGCCGGCGGCGGCTTCAACAATGAGCGTGCGTGGTGGTTCTATGCCGCAGCGTTGGCGCTGTTCACGATGCCGTGGTCACCGTGGATCGCCCTCGTGCTTCGGCGGCGCTTCTTCGCTGACGGCCCGCGGCGCGACCTGCGCGTGTTGATGGCGGTGTGGCTGGCGGTGGTGCTCGTGTTCTTCTCGTTGCCGCGCTCCAAGCTGGTGGGCTATGTGTTGCCCGCGCTGCCGGCGCTCGCCTTCCTGCTTGCCGAGGTGGTCGCCACACGCAGGGTGCGTGTGATCGCCGGCGTCGCGGCGGTGATCTGCGTGGCCATCGTCACTGGCGTCGGCATTGCCGCGCCGCACTCGGCCCAACCGGCCGTCGAAAGCATGCGCGACAAGATGACCGTCCGCGACCGCGTACTGGTACTCGACCGCCCGGTCTACGACCTCGCGTTCTACCTTCGGCTGGTCGGCCCCGTACCGGTCGCGTCGGACTGGGCCGGCTCACCACTGCGCGACGATTGGCGCCGCGAGTTGCTCGACGCCGCCGCGTTTGCCCCCGAGTCGGCGCGCCGCATCCTGCTCCCCTCCGACCAGGCGTCCGCGTGGTTGTGCCGTGCCGGCACGACCTGGGTCTTCGGCGATGCCGACAGCGTGGACCGGCATCGCTGGCTCACGCAGGCTCAGCCGGTGTACAGCGACGGGTCGTTGGCGGTGTGGCGTTGGCCCGGTGCAGCAGGGACGGAGGGCTGTCGCGCAGCGCCTTGAATGGCGAGGCGGCGCGTGATCGCGCAATCGGGGCGTCAGTGCACGCACCTCGGCGCACGGGGCTGTCATCGCTGCGCCCTTCCTCCATTCCTTTGTATCCGCCTCGTTCGAGGCCTGTGGGAGTCCTATCGTGTCTCGGTGGCGTGCCTGGTCCGCAATCGTCTTGCCCTTTCGCCTGCCCGCGGCCGCGCGGCCGCTCCTCGCGCGGGCGGCGATGGACTGGGCACTGTGGATGTCTCTGGCCCTGGTCGGGCTGTGGGTCGCACTGGGGGCCGACGTCAACAACGCACAGTGGGGCGATCACTTCGAGCAGTTTGTCTGGGCACACAGCTTCGAGTGGGGCTACTACAAGCATCCGCCTCTGCCGACCTGGATGCTCGCCGCGGCGATCGCCATCTTCGGGCCATGGCCGTACTGGACCTATGCGCTGGCGGGCCTGTGCACCGCCGGCACGGCCTTCTTCACTTACCGCGTTGCGCAACGACTCATCGGGGACAAACCGGCCGCGCTGGCGATCCTGCTGTGGGGGCTGCAGCAAGCCTTCTCGGCGCGAGCGCAACTGTTCAATCACAACACCGTGATGATGCTCGCCATCAGCGGCACGGCGTGGTGCGTACTGCGCGCGCTGGACTCTTCGCGCCGCGCTTGGTGGATCGCCGCCGGAGTCGGCGCGGGGCTGGCCATGCTGTCCAAGTACCAGTCGGTCGTGCCGCTTGCCGGCATCGGCGTCGCCTTGCTGCTCACCGGCGAGTTGGCGCGGCATTCCACGCGGCGCGGTGCGTTGATGGCGATTGGTGTTGCCGCCCCGGTCTTCGCGCCGCACTTGTTGTGGATGCTGCAGCACGACTTCAGCACGCTGCGCTATGCGGCACAGGAAGGCCGGCCGCTGTCCTGGGCAGCGCGTGGCCTGAGCGTCACCGTCTTCCTGGGCCAACAGATTCGCCTGCTGTTCCCTGCGATGCTGTTTGCCGGCGTGCTGTGGCTGCTGCCGGGCTTGCGCACACACAGCCACGCGGCCACTGCGACGGACGATGATCAAGCGCAGTGGCGCCGTGCATGGTTTGCCGGGCTGATCGTGTTTCCTCTCGTTGTCACGGTGCTCGTTTGCCCGGCCTTTGGTCTCGACCTGAAGAACCACTGGGGCTATCAGTGCCTGCAGTTTTTCAGCCTGTGGCTGGCGTGGCGTCTTCAGCACCTGGCGCGGCGTGGTGCGGTTGTGCTCGCCACGCTGGCGCTGCTGGTGCAGTCTGTGTTCATGACGGTCTGCGCCGAGCCCGAGTGGACAGGGCAGCGCGACCCGGATCGGCGAGCCGACGGTCAATATCCCGCGCGGCAGCTGGCCGCTGCGGTGCAGCGCGACTGGCAGGCGATCACCTCCTGCCCATTGACCGTGGTGGTGGGTCCGAGCTTCGAAGCCGGCATGGTCTCGGTGTACAGCCATGCACCCCCCAAGGTGCTCGAGGACGGCGACTTCGCAAAGTCCCCATGGGTCCAGCCCGACGAGCTGTCCCATCGAGGGGCCGTTTACGTCGCGACAGATCCGAACCGCTTGCCTGTGCAGGGTGTCGCGCTGCTCAATTCGATGAACGTGGCTGCAGCCGCCCGGGCGAGCGCAAGTCGTATCTACTGGGCGATCGTGCCGCCGCGTTCTTGCGATCCTGCCAGCGCGCCAAGCGGCAACGGTGTGCGCTCGACCGGTCGGCGCTCAGGAGTGGATTTGCTGCATTCGCCCGCCGCATGATTGCCTTGACCCCGCAATTGCGAATCACCCGCCTGTCGAGCACCCTGCCGGCCTTCGAGACGATCCATTGAGCCCGGTCACACCGGTTACGCGCTCACTGCCTAAGCTAGCCTGATGAAGAAGCGACAGTTGCGCGATTGCGCAGCGCGCGCTCGGACTGCCCTGTCGAGCTTGCTGCTGGCGATGGCGGCGCAAGCGGTGATCGCACAGGAGCCCGCGGCGCGCGATGCGGCATCGGCCGACTCTTCGCCACCCGCTGAAGCGCCTTCAGCTCGCGACCTGGTGCCGTTGGGCGGGCAGCCTGCGCTGCCGATGCAAGCGGATGCGACCGCACACGAAGTGCGGTCTCGCACCGGTGCGCTGATGCTGGCACGCGTCGGCGGAACCCTCGCCTACGGCAAGGCGAAGTGGTGGCAGGACGGCTTCACCGGCGGCTTCAAGACGGCGAACGAAGGCTGGTTCGGCCAGGGCACTGCATCCGGTGGCGCCGACAAGCTGGGCCACGCGATGTTTGCGTACACGGCTGCCCGTTTGCTGACACGCGGCTTCGAGTGGGCGGGCAACGACTCGGGCACATCACTGAGGCTCGGGTTGTGGACATCGGTCGGCACCTTGATGGGGGTCGAATTGATCGACGGCTACTCGAAGAAGTGGCGCTTCTCCAAGGAAGACGCGTTGGTCGACCTGGCAGGCGGCGCGCTCGGCTACTGGATGGAGACGAATCCGCGCGTCGATGCCTTGGTCGACCTCCGGCTGCAGTACAGCCAGTCCGCCGGGCCTGCGGGCCGCCACCGGTTCGACCCGTTCGGCGACTACTCCGGTCAGCGCTATCTGGTCGTGTTCAAGGCCGCCGGCGTGCCGGCGCTGAAAGCCCACCGGCTGCTGCGCTACGTCGAGCTCAGCATCGGCTATGGCGCACGCGATTTCGAGACCGAGTCGCGCGCGCTCGTATCCCCGACCAGGCATGTCTACTACGGTGTGTCGCTCAACCTGACCGAGCTGCTGCGCAGCACCGTCTTCGAGGGCAGTGCCCGTCCCTCACGCACCCAGCGCATGACCGAGACGTTTCTCGAATTCGTGCAGGTGCCGGCAGCCGCCGTCGAAGCTGATCACGTGATTCGCTGAGGTTCGTGGGAACCCGCAGCGGCACTCGGCAGGGACCTTCGGGGTCAGGTCTTCATGCTCGGCTGCGCACACCGCACGACCTGACCCAATACCGTTCGCTTCGCTCCGTTCGGCCTGAGGTATCGAAGGCGTGTTGGAACTCTTTGAACCTCGAGGCTGCCAACGGCGACTCAGTGGGCATGGGAGACGCGCCGCGTGGGTGGGTCGCCCTCAGTGAAACCCGGCGGCATTGACCAAGGAGCCCTTTGTGTTGGACGACATCCTGAATTCGAGCGTGTTCACCCTGATCGCCGGCGTGGCCGTGGCGGTCGTTGTCATTGCTCTGCAACCCGACCCCCGTATCGAATCAGCTGCGGATCACAGTCCGGCGAGGACTTCCGCGCTGGCTGCGACGGGGCCACGTCAGCCATTGGCTGCCTCCGCCAACGCGTCACCGCCAGTGGTGCAACTGCCCACAGTGATCGTCACTGGCCACCGAATCCAGCCGTCAGAAGTGGTGTCAGTGGGCGATACGAACTAAAACATGGCACGCTTGCGCGCATCTCGTCCCGCCATGAGGGCTCAACGAGGTTGAGCGGGCGCTGCGATCACCTCAGGCGATGAACCACGCGTAGACCACGGTAGCGACGCTAATCGCCCCAACCACCGCGATCGCCGCCAAGAATCCACCTGCCGTGATGGCTTCGAACACTTCGACAACGTGCCGAGAAACATGCAGGCTTTGCATACGGCCTCCTGCTTGTCGGCGGGCCGGCCGGTGCAGATCTGCCCCGCGCTTCGGCGCCTCCGACAATTCACATTAGCCCGGTGGATTCGGGCGCGCAAGTGATCAACCGCGACCGACATAGATCTGGATCAATATCGATCAGTCCCAGGACCTGCGGGGTCACTTGACTTTGGGCGTCGCGTTCAGTGCGCTTGCGTCGGCGCACCGAACGCCATCTGCGCGGTCGACTGGTCGATCTGCCCGCCGTAGAGGATGAACTTGAACGGGTTGAATTCCTGGTACTTCTCCATCAGCTTCAGGTTTGCCAGCCGGTAGGCCGCGCGCAGCGACTCGCTCGAGGGCTGCCGCGCCAGAGCCCAGCGCAGCGTCTGCGCTGCGAGTTCGTGGCGACCATCGGCCATCATCTTCTCGCTCGCGGCGACGATCTGCGATTCGCCGAGCCCGAGATAGTCGACCAACGCCGCACCGTGGTCGGTATCGGTAAGCGCGTCGAGTCCCTGCAGGCCGTTCTGCCAGTAGCCGCTGGCCTGATCGAAAAGCCGGTTGATGAGGTTCTCGCGAAGCACCAGATAGGCCATGTGTACCGACGATGGCGCCTGCTCGAGCGTCGGCGCGACAAGGTTGGCCTGCTGCAGCGCGGCGCGAGGCGTGCCGCGGGCCACCTCACGCACGACCTGGTCGCGCAGCCAGACGAGCTGCGGCCGCAACCCGGCGAGCATGCGCGTCGAATCGAAGATGCGCGTCAGCGGCTCGTGGCCGTGCAGCAGCAGGCGCGGCTTCAGCGCCATCACCTGGTCGATGCCGGCGAGCAATCCGTCGACGCTGCCTTCGTTGACAAAGGGCGCGCCGATGTACGGCATCAGGATGTCGCCGGTGAACAGCACACCGCGCTCCGGCATGTGGATCAGCATCGCGTCGTCGGTCTCGCCGCCGCGCACCGGAAGCAGCGAGAAGCGGGTGCCGCCGACCGTCAGCTCGGTGGGCTTGTCGATCGTCATGTCCGGCTTGTAAGCCAGCACGTCCGCAAGGCGAAAGCCCCGCCCGAAGAAACGCTGCAGCGTCGTCGGGTTCGCGTTGGCGTCGTGCGCCAGCTCGTCGGCATAGTTGGCGCGCCCGATGAAGCGCACTCCGGGGCTCAGTTCGCGGAAGTAGCGTTGGCCGCCCACGTGATCCCAGTGCGCATGCGTGACGAATACGGTGGTGAGCGGCGGCAGATCCGGCACCTTCGCGCGCAGCGCCTGGTGCGCCTCGCGCGCCGCGTCGGGCCGAGTGCCGGCGTCGATGGCGATCAGCTCCTTGCGGTCGGCCGAGACGATGAAGTAGTACTCGGTGAACTCGAAGCCCGAGAGCAGGTAGACGGTGCCCGGCACCACCTCGCGGAGGGCGCGTGGCGAGAACTGGTGTCCGCTGTCGGCGTCGCCCGAGAATGGGGTCGTGAACAGAACCGGCTTGGCGCCGGCGGCGTGCTCGCCTTGCGCGCCTTGGATCGCCGCGAGGTGGAAGTGCACCTCACGCAGCCAGCCGGCATGTGGTGCCTTGTCGGCATGGGCGAGGCACCACTGCAGATCGGTGAGCGCCATGTCGCGTTCGCCGAACAAGGCGGGCAGCTGTGAGCGCACGATGCCCGACATCCATCGCGCGACGTACAGGTCGCCACCGGCGAGGCGCTTCGCCTCGTCCAGCATCGCCACCGTGTCGCGCACCCAGCCGATGCGACGCAGCAGGAACACATCGTGGGCGTGCCCTGCACGAAGCGAGGCGATCGCCGTCAGGTAGAGCGCGCGCTGGGTATCGTTCAGCTCGGCGTCGAAGCGCTGTCGCAGCGCGTCGAGGTAGACCGCGCCTTCGGCATGCCGGTTCGCGTTGGCGAACTGGCCCATCAGCAGCAAGACAAGCTGCGGGTCGGACGGCGGGCGCCATGCGTTGACCTGCTTCAGGTAGGCGAGCTCGGGCAGGTGGGCGTCGGCGGCGGCTTCGGCGCGGCCGGCGGCGTGGCCGATGAAGGCCAGCGCCAGCAGCGCGGCCAAGCCGGCGACGAATGCGAGAAACCGAAGGCGGAAGCGATGCACGGCAAGCTCCTTTGTGTCGCTAGTGACTTGTCATTGAATAGTGACTAGCTATAGAGTAGTCACTTGCTGCACCGAAGTCAAATCCGCTAAGCTGCCCGCATGGCGAAGACCTACGGTATCGACGACTGCCCGGTGGCCCGCACGCTCGACCTGATCGGCGAGCGCTGGACCGTCTTGCTGCTGCGCGACCTACTGAGGCACGGGCCGCGGCGCTTCCAGGATTTCCAGGCCTCGCTGCCCGGTGTCGCGCCAAACACGCTGTCGGCACGCCTGAAAGCGATGGAAGACAACGGGCTCGTGCAGCGCCAGCTCTACAACGAACGGCCGCCGCGGCTCGAATATGTGCTGACCGACAAGGGACGCAGTCTCGGCCCGATCGTCAGGACGATGCGCGACTGGGGCAGCAAGCACCTGGCCTGAGTACGTGCCCGGGCGTCGCGCAAGCGCGTTGCATCGCTCGGCCGCTGCGTCAACGGCTACGGTGGAATGCCGGGGCTGCCGCCTATACCGACGGTTCCGACTTTGCCGTGTAAAGCGCCGAGGAGATCGCCGACACAACGCGTGACCACTCCTCTTCGGTAAGTAGCTGCTCGGTGTGCGCGCACAACAGCGTGTCCTCTTAGTCGAGATGGCGCAACACGCGCTCGCGATGCTGCGCCAGGATCTCTGCGCAATAGACGCCGGCGCTCTCGTTGCCGCCGGCGGCGGCGTCGAGCAAGCCGAGCGCCTGCACCAACAATGCATCGTCGCATTCGCGTTCCTGTTCCAACACGGTGAGCAGGCGGTCGGCATCCGGCGAGCGCCCGCGCAGCGCTTCCATCAGTGCGATGCCCTTGGGCCGGTGGGACGTCATATCGAATGATTGCAAGGATTCGACCAGCTGCCGCAGACGCGCCACGGCTGGTCCCGGCTCGGCCCATTGCGCGGCTCCTAGCGCCTCGGCGATCGAGGCAAGGAATTGACGCATCTGCCCACTTGATTAGCGGCGAAGTTCAGCTTGAGCTTGTCGCCGAGCCGTCAGCGCAGGGTAGAGAGAGGGTCATCCCGGCGGACGCCGGGATCCACGGCTTGAAGGCCCGCGAGCGTCGACCGAGCACGCGCACCCCGAACGAGTGGATACCGGCATTCGCCGGTATGACGGCCGCGTTGGCATGACCCACGATGTGACCTCGGTGGCTGAAGAATGTCGCTAATCAAGTCTGCCCATGTTCAGCCCGCAGAATCGTCCATGCACTTCTTGCGGCCAGCATTCATGGCTCCTGCGTGCGTGCGTGCCTCAGTGAGTTCGGGCGTCGAAATTCGGAGTCGCCGCAGCCCTCGGCGCCCTGCTCCGGCGAACCGCCTTCTCAGGCTTCGTACTTGAACGACAAAGACACCCGCGCTCGGTATGCAATGACCTTGCCGCCATCGACCTTCATGTCGAGCTTGGAGACCTCGGCGACGCGCAGGTCACGCAACGATTTGGCCGCAGTCTCCACCGCATTTTTTGCCGCTTCCTCCCAAGAGATGGGGCTCGTGCCAATGATTTCCGTGACACGATAGACGCCGGATTCTGTCTTCTTCTTCGCCATGGTTCTCGCTCCTTCGAGTTAGGAGGCGCGTGCGCCGCACCTCGATGGTTTCATCATAGGACGGCTGCATGCCAGTTGTCGCGCGAAAACCCGCGCCAGACCTTGAAGAAACGCACTGAGGGGTCAGTTCTTACTTCTTGCTGCCCTGCGCAAAATGCAAGACCTGCGCCCCGCGCCTCTCAAGGAAACGCCGGGCCGCCCCAAGTTTCCTTGACCCCCTCGGGGGGCCTGACGCGAAGCGGCAGGTTTGGGGGCGCTCAATAGTCCGGCTCTGCTTGCGGCCCCCGAACCAATCGCCCCGGAAGCGCTCCCGTCGGTGCGCCGTCGCGCTGAACCACAACGCCGCTGACGATCGTGGCCGCGTATCCCTCTGCGCGTTGCACCAGGCGCCGCCCGCCGCCCGGCAGGTCATGCGCCACCTCCGGCGCGTGCAGGCGCAGTCGGTCCAGGTTGATGAGGTTCAGATCGGCCTTGAAGCCGGGCGCGATAACCCCGCGGTCGCGCAGGCCGACCGCACGCGCGGTATCGTGGCTGAGCCACTTCACCACCGCGGGCAAGGGCAGGCGCTCGCCGCGCGTGCGGTCGCGCACCCAGTGCGTCAGCATGAAGGTCGGATAGCTGCCGTCGCAGATCGTGCCGCAATGGGCGCCGCCGTCACCGAGGCCGAGCACGGCGCCTGCGTGCCGCATCATCTCCAGCGACGAGTCGAGCGAGCCATGTTCGTAGTTGCACAGCGTCACGTACAGGTTGTTGCGCCCGTCGCGCTCGAGCATCAGGTCGTAGGCCAGTTCCTCCGGCGTCACGCCGAGGCGCTGCGCCCGCGCCGCGATGCTCTGCTCCAGCGACTGTTCGTAGTCCGGCGGGTCACCCAGCAGGAACATGTGATCGAACTCGCGGGCCAGCCGGCCCAGCACGATGGTCGGGTCGGGATCGGCCGACTCCGCCAGGATGCGCGCGCGCGTCTCGGGCCGCTTCAGCTCGCGGATGCGCTCGTCGAACGGCAGCTGCGCGAGCTGGACGTACGAGGGGCAGGTGTAGAAGGTGTTGAGCGTCAGCTCGTGGCCGAGCATCACGCCGATCGCGCGGCTCAGAACCTGCGCCTTGATCGGCAGCCCAGCCGCGGTGGCGCCGGCGGCCCAGTCGAGCACGTCACGCCAACGCATCGTCATCGGGCCGTAAGTGCCCTCCAGCAACGAGACGGACAAGGGTCGACCCGAGCGTTCCACCAGTCGGCGCAGCAGCGCGAATGTCTGGTCCGGTTCGTCGAAATCGGTGATGAGTTGCATGGCGCCCTTGCCGCACGCCTTCAGCCCCCGCGCAAGCGCCATCAGCTCGTCCTCGGCGGCCTCGAAGCTGGGGGTCGACTTGCCATCGCTGGAACGATGGAAGAAGGTGCGCGAGGTCGAAAACCCCATCGCGCCCGCCTGCACCGCGTCGCGCACGATGTGCTCCATCTGCGCGAGATCGCTGGCCGTGGCGGGCTCGCGGTCGGCGCCGCGCTGGCCCATCACGTAGACGCGGATCGGCGCATGCGGCACGTAAGCGCATATGTCCATGTCGTACTGCCGCGCGGCAAGGAAATCCAGGTACTGCGGATAGGTCTCCCAGGTCCACGGCAGGCCTTCCACCAGCACCGGATGCGGAATGTCTTCCACACCCTCCATCAGGCGGACGAGCATTTCGCGCTGATCCGGCCGGCACGGGGCAAAGCCGACGCCGCAGTTCCCCATCACGACGCTCGTCACGCCGTGGTTCGACGACGGCACGAGGCGGTTCTCCCAGGTGACCTGCCCGTCGTAGTGGGTGTGGATATCGACGAAGCCGGGGGTGACGACAAGGCCTCGGGCGTCGATCTCTTCGCGTGCTCGCGCGGCCACGCTTCCGACCGCGACGATCCTCCCGGCCTTGACAGCGATGTCGGCCTTGAAGGGGTCAGTGCCGGTTCCGTCGACGAGCGATCCGCCGCGGACCACCAGATCGATGTCGTGAGTCATGACGCTGGGCGAAATCCTACGCCTTCGTCACGCGGCCATTCCGCTGCGCCTCCAGCCAGGATGCCACTGCGAGGGTCGTGCGATCGTGGAGAAACGGCCCGACGATCTGCACGCCGATCGGCAAACCCTCGGCGCTGCGCGCCGCCGGCGCGGCCGTGACCGGCAGGCCGGCAAACGACGCGAAGCTGGACCATGCGCCCTGCGGCATGTAGGGGGTGTCGGCGCCGTCGATGCGCAACGTGCGCCGGCTGTAGTCCGCCTCGTCGATGTGCGCAAACGCCGTGGTGCCGAAGACCGGCGCCAGCACGACGTCGACGCTCTCGAACAGCTTGGCGCACTGAGTGCGTACCCTGGCGCGCTGGTCCAGCAACTCGAGCCATTCGTGCGCCGAAATGACCGGCCCCGGCTGGCCGCGGGTCACGAAGGCCATCACCATGCCGCTGAAGGCGCGCAACAGCGCCGACAGGTCGGGCAGCAGCGGGCTGGCATGTGTCACGGTCGCACCGGCTCGCGCCAGGTCATCGGCCACGGCAAGCACCGCCGCGCGCACCTCGGCAGAGACGGCGGCGGCCGGATGTTCGCAAGCCACCAGCACGCGCAGATCGGACACGCGGCTGTGTCGCGGCGCAGGCAAGGCCACGCGGTAGGCGACCGCGTCGTCGGCATCGGGCCCGGCGAGCACATCGAGTGCCAGTTCGAGGTCTGCCGCATGGCGTGCCATCGGCCCGACGGCCACCAAGGGGTCGTCGGTCGCGCCGTCGTGGCCGGGGAAGTTGTGGCCGCGTCGCGGCACCAGGCCGTGGCTGGGCCGGTGGCCGAACAGGCCGCAGAAATGCGCCGGAATGCGGATCGAACCGACGAGGTCCGAACCCAACTCCAGCGGCACGAAACCGGCAGCCAGCGCCGCCGCCGCGCCGCCCGACGAACCCCCCGGCGTGCGCGAGTGATCCAGCGGGTTCACGGTCCGGCCATAGATCGGGTTGCTGGTTTGCCAGTCGGCGAGTGCCAGCGCGCAATTGGTCTTGCCGAGGATGACCGCGCCCGCCGCCTTCAGGCGCGCCACCGCGACCGCATCGTCTCGTATCGGCAGGTGGCGTGCGAACTCGAAACCCCAGGTGGTCGGCAGCCCGGCGATGTCGAACGACTCCTTCACCGTCATCGGAACGCCGAGCAGCAGCCGCCGTTCCCCGCGGGCGAGCGCCGCGTCGGCGGCACGCGCCTGCGCACGGGCACGGTCGAAGTCACGCACGACGACTGCGTTGATCTCGCGGTCGCCGGCTTCGATTCGTGCGATCGCCGCGTCGCAGACTTCGAACGCACTCACTTCGCGCACGGCGAGGGCCCGTGCCAGTCGGCCGGCACCGGCGGTGGCGAGATCGCTCAGGGGCAATGGGGTCACCGTTCGTCTCTCATTGCAAAGGCAGATGGATGTCGGTGCGCCATTGCTGCGGTGGCAGCTGCCGCGGATCGTTGACGTAGTGCTCGAACGGTGGCGTGTCGCGCAACGCATAGCCGGTGGCCGGCAACCACTGGCCATAGGCGGCGCTCCATGCGCGATGCAGCTCGGTGTAGGGACCGATGTGCGTGAACACCGCGTGTCGGCCCGCCGGCAACTGCCGCCAGGCCAGACTGCCGTGCAAGTCGATGTGCGGCCTCGCGGGGCTGCCGCTGCGATCGACCAGCGCGTAGTCGAAGATGGCGCCGACCCACATGCGGGCCTGCTCGTCGTTCGGGTGCCGCGGCTCGTCGGGGAAGATGGCGATGCAGCTCTTCACGCGATCCGACAAGCCGGCGCGGCCGGTGGCGGGCAGCAGTTCGGCAAACCCCGCTTCCGCCGCGCGCGTCATGTCGCCGTTGTGCATGCCGCGGCCGGTCGCAGTGAGCACCCAGAGATCGGGGGTGTCGATCAATTGCGGCTTGAGCGCCAGGCCCTGCGGGTCGTTCGGCGGGTTGGACAACACGCCCGCAGTGCCGCGGCGTTCGAACAGTTGATGCCAGTTGGGCGCCGTGCCGGCACGCACCGCCGTGGGTGTGGTGTCCAGTTCGCGTCGCATGGCCTTGGCAAGCGCCTGGGCCGACTCGTACCCGACGGCGAGCGCGACATCGAGCACCGATGCATCGTCGCGGCCGAGCAGATCGCAGGCGCGCTGCAGCCGCCGCCACGTGACGTATCCGGCCACCGTCGTGCCGAAGTAGGCGCGGAAGAGGCGGTGGAAGTGGTACGGCGACATCGACGCCTGTCGCGCGAGGACCTCGGTGTCCAGGGGATCCGCGAGGTGTTCGCCGATGTGCGCCACGGCGCGCGACAGCAAGTCGAGGTAGCGCACCGGTTGCGCCTGAGATGAGATGGACGACATGTCGGGCATGAGCTGCATTCTGGCGAACGCAGCCTGCGCTCGCGTGTCCGCCCTTGCTAAGTTCGGGTCTTCACCGGCCTGCCAGCTATCGCGGGGTCTGCTGCCTGCGGTACAGCAGGCCGCCCAGCCAGGAACAGGGCAAGGCGGTCAGCGCGATCGCGATCGGGTACCACGCGGGGCCCATGTTCATCGGGATCGTGGCGATCGCGCCGGCCGTGCCGAAGAAGAGCCCGATGAAGCCCAGCACCCAGACGTGACGCATCGGCGAGTGCGGTGCGAACTTCGCGGTGAGGTAGTTGCCGAGGACGGTGTAGACGATGCGATAGCTCAGTGCGAGAAGGTTCAACGCCGGGTCGTGCATCGCCTGGCCCCACGGCGGATAGACATCGAGCACATGCAGCACCTGGTCCGTGCCAAGCGACAGCACGACGACCGTGACAAACCCGATGAGCACGGCAACGATGCTGCGCCCGATGCGGCGGGGCCGTGAATCAACTGTTGTCGCGTGATCACTCATTGCGCCTCTCCTGTCAGTTCGGATTCCAACAACGCCGCAAGCCTGTCGTGGCTGACGCTCATGCCTTTAGTCATGCCCGTGCGGAGTGCCCGTCGCGCGCCTGCCCGGATGCATAGAGGATCGTCGTGGTTCAGCTCATCGAGAAGCTCGTCCGGTCGCAGGAAGGACGCTCAAACCCGATCGACCGTCAAGGCTTCACTCGGCAGATGGCGCGCTCAGGCCCGCGCCGCCGCGGGCACGGCCTGGCGAAGCGGGAGTTCGTCGACGCTTTGGACCACGGGCAAGCCCAGTTCGCGGGCGCGGGCGACATCGAGATCGGCGCCCCGCGATTCGCCGGGGATTCGCAGCACGGCATCACATCGCTCCAGCAGCCGCGCCGCCACCGGGTACTGGTGCGCCTGGAACACCGCGTCACCCTGCTCGCGCCCGCCGGCCGCGTGAATGATCGGCAGCGCCAGCCATTCGCCGACCATCGGAAGGTGGCCGCGCTGGTAGATGGGCAGGGCAAAGCTCTCGAGCCGGGCCCGGTTCGCGGCGATCTTGTGGGGCGCCCCGCCGGTGCCCGACAGGTAGGGACCGGCGATCAGCACGATCAGGGGCTTGTCTTGACTGGGCATGGTATTCCTCGTTCGTGCACTTTCGTGCAATTTCAGATATTTTCGTGCATGCTACCGGGATCCTGACGGCTTCACAAGTGCGCCCCTGCCCTCACCTCATGCTGACCACGCAACGCAAACAATTCATTCTTGGCTGCCTGGCTCGCGACGGGCAGCTCATCGCCAAGGACATCAGCCAGCAGTTGGGTGTCTCCGAAGACACGATCCGCCGCGATCTGCGCGAACTGGCGCACGCGGGCAAGCTGCAGCGCGTCCACGGCGGCGCGCTGCCCGCCTCGGCGGCTGCCGGCGATCTCGCACTGCGCCAGCAGATCGCGCCAGCCGACAAGCTGGCGCTCGGCCGCGCCGGTGCGGCCATGGTCAGGCCCGGCCAGCTCGTCATCCTCGACGGCGGCACCACGGCGCTGCAGGTGGCGCGCCACCTGCCCGATGGTCTGCGTGCAACGATCGTCACGCACAGCCCGACCGTGGCGGTCGAGCTGGCCCGGCACCCGCAGCTGGAGATCATCATGCTCGGCGGGCGCCTGTTCAGGCACTCGATGGTCAACGTGGGCGCGGCCGCGATCGAGGCCGCGGCACGGCTGCGTGCCGATCTCTATTTCATGGGCGTGACCGGCGTCCACCCGAAGGCCGGGCTCAGCACCGGCGACTACGAAGAGGCGGCCGTCAAGCGAGCGCTGCACGAGCGCGCCGCCGAGACCGTGGTGCTCGCATCCCACGAAAAGCTCGGCGCGGCGTCGCCGTTCGTCGTGGCGCCGCTACGCGAGTTGGCGGCGTTGGTGGTGCCGCCGCGGTCGCCGATCAAGATGATTCGGGCGTTGCGTGCAACGGGGCTGAAGGTCATCGTCGCTGACTAGGGCCGGTTCGCACCAAATGCACGCCCACGCCGTCACGGCGCGCCCAGAGCGGCACTTGCCAGCTCGGTGTCCATGTACTCGGTGAGATCGCGAAGCTTGCCGTCGGCAAGCCGGCAGATGTAGCAGTAGCTGTTGTTGTAGGGCTTGCCCGACTTGGTCATCACCTTCCCGCGGCACTCGACGACGACGTACTCGCCCTCGGCGATGAAGCGCTGAGCCTGGTTCGTGTAGGTGTCCGCAAAACGGGCGAACAACGGCCGCATCAACTCGTCCATGACCGACTGCTTGCCGCGCCATGTTCGGGACCAGGGTGAGGTGCCTGCGATGGTCCAGCTGAAGTCGTCGGCCATGCTGTCCACGAAGGGCTTTCCGTTGCCCTTCGCCAGCTCGGCAAAGATGTCTCGCATCAGTTGCTTGTTGTCGGCACTCATCGTTGGGTTCCCTTCGCTGCGGGCGTTGAGAGTGTGTCGAGCGGCGGCCGCTTGCCCGTACTCAGCCACTGCCCGTAGAAATCGATCTTGCCGTCGAGCAGGCTCAGGGCCTGCGTCCATTCCTCGATGGTTCGCTGCACGCGCTCGCGGTGGGCGCGCAGGAGATCCTGGCGCTGCTTGAGCGTGGCCTTACCCTGCTGCACCAAGGCCGTGTATTCGCGCATCTCCGCAATCGACATGCCGGTACGCCGAAGCCTGTCCATCAGCTGCAGCCAACCCACATGCAGTTCGCTGTAGATGCGTCTTCCGCCGGCGTCGCGTTTGACGCCGGGAACAAGGCCCTGGGCTTCGTACCAGCGGATCGCGTGCACGCTGCGCCCGGTGCGAGCCGAAAGACTGCCGATCAAGAGGTCGTCGCGCATAGGGCTCTCTCCTGCCCGCATTGGAAATGCTAGAGCGCACTCTAGGTCAAGCGGGTGGCGCAGGAATTTCTCGAACGCCCGCCAGCGCGGTCAACTCACTGGGCCATGCTCGCTCGCTGCGGCAGCGGCACCTTGCTGCAGGAAGTGCCGGACCGCGGGATCGCTCTCCAGGCCGATGGCTTGCCGGTACGCGTGCAAGGCGGCGTCGATGTCGCCGCTGCGGGCGAGCAAGTGCGCGCGGGCGGCCCAGTAAGGCTGGTAGTCCGCAAGGCGGGCGTCGTTCGCCAGCGCATCCAGCGCCGCCAGTTCGGCCAGCCAGTGCAGCACCTGCGCAGCGCCTTCGTCCAGGCGCTGTTGGCGCGCCGCATCGGGCGTCTGCGGCACGCCGCGCACGGGCCAGTCGGCGAGCGCGGCGGCAAAGGCTTCCGACAGCGCGTCCTCGGCACCCGCCACGTCGCGCGTGCGCGCGGCCAGGAACGCGATCAGCTTGCCGTAGCTTCGCCGCGCCGCCTCGAAGGAGCCGGGCGACACGCGGGCCTCAGTTCGAACCCATGGGCCAGACCGGGCGTACTTCGACGATGCCGTGACTCGCGGTGGGGCAACGCGCCGCCCACGACAACGCCGCGTCCAGGTCGGGCACGTCGATGAGGAAGTAGCCGCCGAGCTGCTCCCGAGTTTCGGCGTAGGGGCCGTTGAGCACCTCGGTCTTGCCGGATTTCAGGCGCACCGTGGTGGCCGCCTCCACCGGCCGCAGCCGGTTGGCGCCGCGCAGCACGCCAGCCTTTTGCAGGGCCTGGGTGTAGGCGCCATAGGCACCCACCGCTTCGCTCATCTGCGACGGGTTCAGCAGTTTGAACTGCGAGTCGTCCACGAAGCTCAGCAGCATGTATTCCATGTCAGGTTTCCTTTCGGTGGCGGCGACGCACCTTGCCTCGCCTTGACAATGACGGGTGGGCGAAGCTGATTTCGACATTGGCTCACAAATAAACATTCCTGCGTGCGAGGCGCGGAGCGCGACAGCCATCGGGCCGGGCCCCTGGACGAGGCATCTTTCGCAGAGTAAGGTCGTCAGGCCCCACCCGTGCTGCACCTGTCGCCCTGCCAGACGGCTCACCGATCTCGATTGCAGCCGCCGCCGGTGAGGCCGGCACGCTACGCCGCAAGGGGAAGGCATGGGCTCACGTGACCCGCCACGGTCGCCGAGGCGATGGCCTCTCGGGGTGTTTGTGCTTGTCGTGAGCCTGTGGTGCCTGCAGCTCGCCCGCTACCTTGACCCTGACGCGCCACGCGCACCGCCGCGCGTGGCGGGTGCGTCGATGGTGGCGGCGCCGACCGTGCCGTCGGCCGCGCCGCCAGCGACGCGTGCAGACATGCAAGCCCCGCGACCGGCCCCCACGGCCTTGTCGTCCGTCGCCGCCGCCAGCGCAGCGCGTGCCGAGGCTGGCCAGTCGGAGGTTTGCGGCTTCGGCAAGGCCCCGTTCGCGGCCGACGATCCGTACAGCCTGAAGCAGATACCGCCGGCCGTGCGCCAGCGCGCACTCGACGAGATCGAGGCGCACCTGCTGGCCAACACCGACCCGCAGGTGCGGGCGGCAGCCTTGCTGCTCGCGGCGAAGGCCCGCGGCGACGGCCGCTCGCGCATCGATACGCTGGCGCGTCTTGCGGTGGCGTCGCAGGACCCGCTGGTTTACGCGATCGCGCTCGAAGGGTGCAAGGGCTGGACCGACGGCGACGCCGCCAGCTGTGGGCTGCTGAGCATTGCGCAATGGGTTCGGCTCGATCCCGACAACGCGCAACCCTGGCTGGAACTGGCAGCGCAGGCGCAGCAGCAGCACGACGCCGACGCGGAGGTCGAGGCGATGCGCCGCGCGGCAGGGGCTCATCGCAGCGACGCGCACGCCGGTTTGCTGGCGAGCCTGGTGGACCGGGCTCTCGACATCCAGACGCCGCTGCTTCAACGCACGCTGGCCGCGTCGGCGAGCTGGAGCATTCAGGCGTCATGGGGTCCGCCGCAGACGAGTCAAGCCTACGTGTATTGCGCGGTCGACATCGACGCAGACCCGGCCCGGCGCGACACCTGCGAGGCCATCGCCGAGACGCTGTCGTACAGCAGCACCAGCGTCACGGATCTCGGTGTCGGGCTGGCGATAGCCAAGAAGCTGGGCTGGCCGGCGCAGCGGCTGCAGGCGCTGCAGCAGGAGCACGACGCCATCAACGAGGCCGGCGGCGCACCGCTCACCGGCGCCGACTTCAGCTGCGAAGCGGTCGATCGCATGCAGGCCTGGATACGCCAGCTGGGTACACGCGGCGAACGCCAGGCAATGCGCGACGTTCTCGCCCGAAGCGGGCGCAGCGTCGAAGAGTGGAGTGCCCAGTACCGCCGCAATTTCAAGCTGGCGGAGGCAACGGCGCAGACCGCTTCGCTGTCGGTGGCGACGGATGCGGCGCCTTGAGGTGACCTGATTAGCGACATACCTCAGCCGCTTGAATGAACTTGGCAGGCCGAGGCGAGGTGGTAGACGCGGCGCGCAGCAAGCGCGCCAAGATGGAGGCGAGATTGAAGCGGCGATTGAATCTGTACTGGGCCTCAGCGAGGTAGCGATGGGCGTACTTG